>JBBRMC010000573.1:0-3119 GCA_038231055.1 Leptolyngbyales cyanobacterium | reverse complement strand
GGTTTTAGAGGTCAAGCCATTTATCTTGTTCAAAGTCACCCAATTTTGGGGGATTTAGGGGGCATAAGCCGACTCAAACGAAGCGACGAGGACTTGTGTGTACACCGTAGCCCCAAGGCGAGGGAACATGACTCTAGCACCCTTCTCCTTGGGGAGAAAGGTTGGCGAGGGCTTCGCCCCACTTCGTGAGGAGGGCAGAAGACGCTCACACGTCTTACAGATTATTTAATCACGATCCTAAGGATCGCTGGATGCACTCATCTCAGTCGATCGCTCGATAAAATGTAAAGATAACTAAACTGCAACCTCGCTTAACCAATGGCGTTTTCTTCGATTACTCGTGCCCTCGGACGATTGCCGCTCACGGCTGAACTGCTCAACAAACTCGGTCAACATCAGTTTTTGCGACTGAGTGGGCTGTCGCGTTTGCCCAAGGGCTTAGTCTCGTCTACGCTGGCACAGACCCAAACTCGTCCATTGCTGGTGGTCACAGCGACGCTAGAAGAAGCAGGACGCTGGAGCGCTCAACTCGAAGCGATGGGTTGGCAAACGGTTCATTTTTACCCCACGTCTGAAACGTCGCCCTATGAGTTGTTTGACCCCGAAGCCGAGATGAACTGGGGGCAATTGCAGGTTTTGGCAGACTTGGTAAAGATAAACGATGAAAAAGAGAAGCCTTCATCGTTGGCGATCGTGGCAACCGAACGCGCTCTGCAAACTCATCTACCTCCGGCTGAGGCGTTTTCTCCCTATTGTTTGTCGCTCGATCGAGGCAAAGAGTTAAACCTCAATACGCTTAGTAACGAACTGGCTCGGCTCGGCTATGAGCGCGTCAATCTCGTCGAGACAGAGGGGCAGTGGAGCCGACGAGGAGACATTATTGATGTGTTTCCGGTTGCGGCTGAGTTGCCCGTTCGATTGGAGTTATTTGGGGATGAGTTAGATCAGATTCGGGAGTTTGATCCGTCTACTCAGCGATCGCTCGATCGAATCGATCGTCTAGTGCTGACTCCGACGAGTTTCAGCCCGATCATTCAATCTCATCTCACCTTTGAGCAAGTTGAGTCTTATCTCTCTCCCGAAGATCAAGAACGATTTGAACAGGGACACGCGATCGAAGGGATGCGCCGCTTTTTAGGACTCGCGTTCTCAAAACCTGCGTCTTTGCTAGATTATTTGCCTGACAATACTTTAATTGCTCTCGACGAGCCAGAAATGTGTGAGGCACACGGCGATCGCTGGTTTGATCAAGTCGAAGAACATTGGCAAGAAATTTTTCGCCCGTTCCCTAAAACTCATCGACCCTTTGCGGCATCTCTGGCTGAAGTTGAGTGCTTCGATCGTCTTTTTCTCAACGAATTGGCAGAAGAAAAGAATGGGCTAAATCTCGCTAGTCGTCCTGTTCCTGCGGTGCCGCATCAGTTTGGACGACTCGCTGAAACGCTACGAGGAGAGCGCGATCGTGGGTTTTCAGTCTGGCTCGTCTCAGCCCAGCCGTCTCGATCAGTGGCGCTATTGCAAGAGCATGATTGTCCCGCGCAGTTTGTGCCTAACCCCCGCGATTTTTTGGCGATCGACAAACTGCAAACTCAGCACGTTCCTGTCGCGGTCAAATATTCAGGCTTAGCTGAGCTAGAAGGCTTTATTCTGCCGACTTTTCGAGTCGTGTTGGTGACCGATCGTGAATTTTTTGGGCAACACAGCTTAACGACTCCAAGCTATGTTCGCAAACGTCGTCGCGCTGCATCTAAGCAAGTTGACCCCAACAAGTTGCAGCCTGGTGATTATGTGGTTCATAAAAATCATGGAGTCGGTCAATTCATCAAGCTTGAAAGTTTAACGCTTAATGAAGAAACACGCGAGTATTTAGTTCTGAAATATGCCGATGGTTTACTGCGAGTTGCAGCCGATCAACTCGGCGCGCTGTCTCGATTTCGAGGGGTGGGCGAGGCAACCCCACAACTCAACAAAATGTCGAGCAAAGCCTGGGAGAAAACCAAGAGCAAAGTCCGAAAAGCGATTAAAAAAGTCGCGGTGGATTTATTGCAGCTTTATGCCCAGCGATCGCAGCAGTCCGGTTTTGCCTACCCGACTGATATGCCCTGGCAAGAAGAGATGGAAGAGTCGTTTCCCTATCAGCCAACGCCTGATCAGCTAAAAGCTACGCAAGATGTCAAGTTGGATATGGAGAGCGATCGTCCCATGGATCGCTTAGTCTGTGGTGATGTTGGCTTCGGCAAAACTGAAGTGGCGATTCGCGCGATCTTCAAAGCCGTCACTGCCGGAAAGCAAGTGGCATTGCTAGCTCCGACGACAATTTTGACGCAACAGCACTATCACACCCTTAAAGAACGCTTCGCGCCTTATCCGATTCAGGTGGGGTTGCTGAACCGTTTTCGCACGGCAGAAGAACGCAAAGATATTCAGCGTCGATTGACTACCGGAGAGTTGGATATCGTCGTCGGCACTCACCAGCTTTTGGGCAAAGGCATCCAATTCCAGGATTTGGGGCTACTGGTTGTTGATGAAGAACAGCGCTTTGGAGTTAACCAAAAAGAGAAGATTAAATCGCTCAAGACTCAAGTTGATGTTCTCACTCTCAGTGCGACTCCGATTCCACGAACGTTGTATATGGCGTTATCTGGTGTGCGTGAAATGAGTTTAATTACGACTCCACCACCCTCTCGCCGTCCGATTAAGACTCATATGTCGCCTTACGATCCAGAAATGGTTCGATCGGCGATTCGGCAAGAACTCGATCGGGGCGGACAAATTTTCTACGTGGTTCCCAGAGTCGAAGGAATTGAAGAGATTTCGGCTCAACTGCGCGAGATGATTCCGGGTGCCAGAATCGCGGTGGCTCATGGGCAAATGCCAGAATCAGAACTTGAATCCACGATGCTGACGTTTGGCGAAGCCGAAGCCGATATTCTCGTCTGCACCACCATTATCGAGTCGGGCTTAGATATTCCCAGAGTCAACACGATTTTGATTGAAGACGCTCAAAAATTCGGATTGTCTCAGCTTTATCAGTTGCGCGGTCGAGTTGGGCGAGCAGGCATTCAGGCGCACGCATGGCTGTTCTATCCTAAAAAGCACGAACTCTCAGATGCCGCCCG
>JBBRMC010000572.1:0-3130 GCA_038231055.1 Leptolyngbyales cyanobacterium | reverse complement strand
CGCGTCTGCTAGGGTCACATCTGGTTTAGCGATCGTTTGCTCAAATGGGTAAAGATTGACGACCACGAGGTCGATCGGACGAATTTTCTGCGTCTCTAAGTCTGCTAAATGATCAGGCAGATCACGCCGCGCCAAGATGCCCCCATGAATTCGCGGATGCAGCGTTTTTACCCGTCCGCCCAATATCTCAGGCGCTCCGGTGTAGTCAGACACCTTTGTGACCGACAATCCAGCGTTTTTTAAGGCGGTTGCAGTGCCACCACTACTGATAATGTCGAACCCGAATTCTTCGACCAGGCTGCGCGCTAAATCAATCAGTCCCGTTTTGTCAGATACGCTCAGCAGTGCTAGACGTGCCATGAATTCAAAGTCCTCTAGAACAAGCCTTATCCATTTTAGGGGAAGGAGATCGAGTTTTCATTTCTAGGGCTTTTGTTAAGCCAGAAACCTTCTTTGATGGTGTAATCCACTGGGCAGCCGACTTAGCGTAGATTGGTAAGGCTGACGACTAGATAAAACCTGTGTCTCTAAACGCGATCGCCATTCCTCCTAAATCTGGCAAACCTCCCAGTGGCTTAATTGTCATTCTGCACGGCTGGGGCGCAAACGCTCAAGATGTGGCATTTTTCTGCTCTATGTTAGAACTGCCCAACTATCAGTTCATGGTGCCCGATGCTCCCTTTCCTCACCCTTATGGCGTTGGCGGCAAGATGTGGTACAACTTGTCAGAGAATTTGACCTTTGGGGGCGACATTAGCACTCAGTCTGATTTAGGCATAAGCCGAACCCTCTTGACCGACTGGCTAACCTCTCTCGAAGCCAGTACCGGAGTTCCCCTGTCGCGGACGATCTTGGGTGGGTTTTCTCAAGGCGGTGCAATGACGCTTGACGTTGGGCTGCGCTTGCCGTTAGCGGGGTTGATGGTGCTGAGTGGGTATCTGCATGGAGCCGTTCCTCAAGCATCGGTTTATCCTCCTATTTTGATGGTGCACGGCAGACAAGATGCCGTAGTGCCGCTCTCGGCAGCTCGAAACGCGTATGATCGTCTCTCAGCATTAAACGCAACCATCTCCTACAGCGAGTTTGATATGGGGCACGAAATTTCTCCATTGGTCTTGAATGAAATGCAGCAATTTATTCAAAAGACGATCGGTTAGAAATCAGTCATCAAACGCCTTAAAACTTCATGATTTGGCATCTTCCTCAGGGTCGAAGTAAAATTTCGTGCGCAAAGATGAGCTAGTCTAGCTGAAGTTGGCTAAGATGCGAGAGCAGCTAGGGAGGGGCAGAGGATGACGACTTCACATATCGAACAGGTAAAGGTCTCTAAATTAACCGAAGTTGAGGTAGCAGAACTGGCTACTCGACTTGAGCAAGATGACTACGACAACGCATTTGATGGGCTAAACGACTGGCATTTGCTGCGCGCGATCGCGTTTCAACGCCCTGAATTGGTCGAACCCTATCTCTATCTCTTAGATCTAGAATCGTTTGACGAAGCCTAGAACTGTTCATGCGGGGTAGACGTATCTTAATTGGGGTAGGCGGCGGAATTGCTGCCTACAAAGTTTGTGCGGTTGTCTCGACGTTGGCAAAATCAGGGGCGGAGGTGCAGGTGATCTTAACTGACTCTGCCAAAGCGTTTGTGACTCCGTTGACGTTTGCCACTCTGAGTCGTCATTCTGCCCACACAGACAATTCTTTTTGGCAACCGACGCACGATCGTCCGCTTCATATCGCTCTGGGTGAATGGGCAGAAGTCTTTATCATTGCGCCGCTCACTGCTAACACGTTGGCAAAGCTGACCTATGGTATGGCAGATAACTTGCTGACCAACACTGTGTTGGCTTCGACTTGCCCGATGCTGCTTGCCCCCGCAATGAATACAGATATGTGGCAACAGCAGAGCGTGCAGCGCAATTGGCGACAGCTTCAAACTGATGGGCGCTATCACATTGCTAATCCAGGTGAGGGCATTTTGGCGTGCGATCGCGTTGGCACCGGACGCATGGCAGAACCCGAAGAACTGTTGCCGCAGATCGAATCCCTGTTGCACACGCACGGCAAGCGAGATTTGGCTGGAAAGCGAGTCTTGATCAGCGCCGGAGGGACACGAGAATTTCTCGATCCGGTGCGCTTTATTGGCAACCCGTCAACGGGCAAAATGGGAGTGGCATTGGCTCAGGCAGCGTTGCATCGAGGGGCGATCGTCACCCTCGTGCACGCCCCGATCGAAGCGAATTTACTGGCTCCGCTTCGCAATGTTCGTCTGATTTCAACGACGAGCGCGGCAGACATGCAGAACGCGATGAGAGAGAGTCTCCTTGATGCAGATTGGATTGTGATGGCGGCGGCGGTTGCGGATGTTAGACCGGCTACCTACAGTTCTGAGAAACTGGCTAAACGAGAGTTGCCCGATCGTTTGTCCCTTTCTCTAGTGCCCGATATTGTGACAGAGCTGTCAACGCTCAAGAAACCTCATCAGCGACTAATCGGATTTGCGGCGCAATCAGGAGATATCATCACGCCCGCTCTAGAGAAATTGCAGCGCAAAGGATTGGATGCGATCGTGGCGAATCCGATCGATCAACCGGATAGTGGGTTTGGAGTAGATACCAATCAGGCAGTGTTTTTGGATCGATCGGGTCGTCGAGTCCCCGTTCCGCTCACCAGCAAATTGCAGATGGCGCATCAGTTGATAGACTTTGTAAAAGAAATTCCGTTAGAGGATGTCTGAACGATTCGCTTATGTCTCTGATTTATCAGTATCCTCCGCTCTATTCGGGCATTTTGCTCAAACGTTACAAACGGTTTTTTGCCGATATTGAGCTGTCATCAGGCGAGGTGATCACGGCTCACTGCCCCAACACAGGACCAATGACAGGACTTTATCTTCCAGGTCAGCCTGTGCAAGTGTCTCGCAGCGATAGTCCAACGCGCAAGCTCCCTTACACCTGGGAAATGATTGAGGTGACAGATAATGGTTATCCGGTTTGGGTGGGGGTAAACACGGCATTGCCCAATCGAGTCATCAGGCTAGCTCTTGAAAAAAATCTGTTTCCAGAACTGGGCAGTTACCACACTATTCGAGGTGAGGTTGCCTATGGAGCGGAGAAAAGCCGCATCGATT
>JBBRMC010000571.1:0-3138 GCA_038231055.1 Leptolyngbyales cyanobacterium | reverse complement strand
CGAAAAAATGCTCGAAGGGAATATTTCACAAAGTTTCGATGGCTTAAATCCTTACTATATCGTAAATTGTACCATGCTTATTATCAGTGGTTTTGACTGCAATTTATTGATGACCTCCTCGTGTTGTAGGCCCGCGATGTCAGATTGTCGAAAAAGCGCACCTGCGACTTGCAGTAGTTGTTTCACAGGCGTCGGCGTAGAAGCAAAATGGTCACAAATCGAAAGTCACAACTCAATAAAGGTTTCAGATTTCATTGCGTGGTACAAAATCACTCGTAGAATGCTACAGGGAACAACAACCTAATTAAATTTCTAACTTGACTAGCAATTACATAGGAGATGTGTAGAACTCTGTAGAAAGCCTACCAGAGAAATGTGCACACTGTGCACATCGAATGATAGACTACGTCGTTGCCAGCGACACCTCCGTTACTGCCTCGATCAACTATTGAGTGTTGCGCGACAGAATTATTTGCCGAGACAACATACGTCAAGTGCATGTTGGCATCACGAGTAGGCTTCCTGTATTCCCTATTGCCTTGGTATCGTTTGACGTGGGACAAAACGCGTTGAATGTCAGCGGGGCTCAAGGGCGTCTGCGATGTCAAACTGTTGATAAGGAGTGTTCACGAGCCTCATGGAATTGCTCCGAGTCATTTCCAGCAGTACTATCTAGCGGTGTCTCGTGTAAATTAGCCTGCAGAAAGTCATGGGCACTAATTTCATCGAGATTTGTGTGGCGCTTGATTGAACTTGCAGAAGACGGTTCAGATGTGGGGGCGGTTGACCCAAGTATCGTTGATTTTGCTGTTTCACCGAGCTGGTCCCATAACGCACGTTCATCACAACTCAGCTTAGACCACCGATCGAAGGGCATGCGAACTCGCTGGGCTTATCCCTTGTTCGGTCGGTTAGACTTAGACAAAGATATTTGGTCGTGGGCATGCGCTTGGAGCTCATGAACAGATGCATCGATCCCAAAGGCTTCGGGGTCATCTGAATCGAAGATGTCCTGAGCGTCGCCGATTTGATGGGTGTAGGCGAGTCGTTTGGGAAGTTTGGGCTTAAATATGTCGTCGTACGCGACAGCTGCGGAAAGGAGAAGACTTGTGTACTCACTGAACGTAAGTGAACGACCGGTTTTGATCTTCTCAAGATCAGCATTGCCCTTGATCTGGCGAAGTTCATTGATAGGAGCTACCGCGTTTTCGAGCATAGTGCGTTTCTGCCCATCAGAAAAGTGATCACTCATTGGGACTTGTCTTTCATAAAGACGGACTTGGTTTTCCCAGTTGATGATGAAGGCTTCGGTAGTGCCATTCCACATCCCACTACCAAGTTTGACTGAGGTTATGTAGGACAATACGGAAGATGAATCGATCATAGCCTTCGTGGACTTGAGATGATGATCGACGAGCTTCAGGTACACTTTCTGAGCATCGTAGTCGGCTTCATGATCGCGCACAAACCCTTTTCCCCGATCAGTCATTACTTTCTGCTCTAGAATGGCATACACGTACTTCTGTTTCTCATCGAACAGTTCCTTGTCTTCCGTGGTGAGTGGGACATACGTCGAGTCGAGTACCTCCATAACGTTTTGCGCGCGGGCCTGGTTGGCGAATGAACGATGCCACCAGTCGTTGAACTTTTCATCTTTAAGTACCGGAAACAAAGTTGAGTTACGTTTGATTCCACGACGAAAGAGTTCAGCTGGAGTTTGCTTCGGGGGTGTCGACGTAGCCGATGAAGTCGCGGTACTACTGGGTTGCCCAAGAAAATTTGTGAAGAAAGGACCAACACGATAACTATCAAAGTCTTCTTGGGTGACATTTGTCCAGTCAGTACTATCGGATAGTGCATTGCCGTTACTGCGGGCGAAATTGACATACGACAAAAATGCCTTGAGCATGTTCTTGTCGGCCCTCATGACGGGTACGTCGGTCTCAGTGGCAGACTTGTCGTAGACGAGAGCGTCGATGGTGTCATAATCAGTTGAGCCCAGATGGAAGATATCCTCTATACCCTGTGCCATAAGCGACTGTTTGAGCGGGGAAGTGTCATCTTTTCCGAGGACATTGTCAAGGATATGGTGAAAAGCCGCTTTTGCCTGGGGTCGGGTGAAGACCATGGTGAAAAGGGGGTGGGGGGGGGGGGGGGGTTCTGTCTTGAATAAGTTGGAAGATCCAGGTGTAGAATCCGTTGATCGGCCCTGGCGCCTGCCTTGCTTTGCCGAGGGGGGTTGGAATCTATGACTCCTTATCTACTAACTTATTCGGCTGACGAAGTGGGCAACCCTCCGAATTGCACGTAGTCCGAGAGCAATTAGCTCGGTGAGCAGTCCTCCCAACCGTAGCACGTAATCAGCGACAGTAGTGCCCAGGTACCCTGCTTGTTGCACCCGGGCGTTATCCACTGCCCCCTTTCCCTCGATGAAACCGTGCGCGCTGGTCGAGCTTTCGCCGAAGAGTCTGGACCAACGCACGCCGGGCGGGCTTCGGACCAAAACCTTGACCGGATTGAAGAGAGTCTGAGAATGCAGATGCCCCTTTCTACGGGGTTTTAATACTGCCTCGTACTGGCCGGGTGAGCCGCCTGTCCGTGTTTCAGAACAAGTTGCCACGACTCACCGGATCTGTAAGACCACTCTCCGTACAGTACCTGTTAATGCGTGACCTGAACCTGATAACCAGAATCCAGTCCCACGACTAGCCGTGCAGGCCCCAACTCAATCCGCACTGTGTGTCAGACACCAGTAATGCAGGATACTCTAGCGTAGGTGCTTGCCTTGCGCCTGAGTGAGAAGGAGATCGGAGCTAGGGGGTGTCTTCGCAACAGACACCAATACCACGCGTACGCTACAAGGCGTCAGACCGTAGCAAGGGTGTATGACACTTCAGTGGAAACCACAGCCAAATACTCTAACAACCGAGGTTCCAATCCTGTAGATCAAGGAGAAAGATTTCGATTGATCGAGCTTAAAGCTCAAGACTGTTAATCTGACAAGAATCGCACCAGAATGAAATGTACTTAGCGATGCGATCCGAGGAGCAGTGAGAGACGAGGTGTCTAGTCACTGCCGCGTTAGCTGTTAGACTTGTTTGGACGAACCAGGGGTTATCTCCAGAAGGGAGCCTGGCT
>JBBRMC010000570.1:0-3160 GCA_038231055.1 Leptolyngbyales cyanobacterium | reverse complement strand
GTCTCCGCGTTTTCTTTCCCATTCTTTACCGACAAACAACAATCGACACTTATCGTATTTCTTACTTCTCAAAATACGATTAGCAGGGGGTGGGGTATCTATATTAGCGCCAAAAGGAATGACAGCTACCCTGGACGGATCGATTCCATGATCATAAATTGCTGAGTTAGCCGCCCAAGTGGAGGGATAGACCAGCTTATTAGCTTTCTCCATTGTGACTGATTCATTCATAGCTCGCCATTGCTTCTCGTCAGGATCGGGATGGGGATCGTAATATTTCCACCATAGCGAACGAGTTGTATCTGAACAATAAACAATCGGAATGTTGGTTTCCAAAAATGTGAGTTCTTGCGAAGCAACCGGCGCAAAAATAATATCGCAAGGTGTTTCTATTAATTGCTGCGTCACCTGCGCCGCAAATTTTTTATAGGGAAGACTATAGTCCCGAGGTTTGCGATTAAACCTGGAACTAATTCTTTGCAATCGCCCTGTAATGCTTATCCAAGGAGGCTCTGGAGACGGAGATCCTAAATAAGTCAAGTCTAGATCCCTAGACTTTAAAGCTCTTTGCATACAGTAAAGAATGCCAGACCAAGGATTTCGATCTAAGCAATTCTGTGAAGATAAGAGACCTACTTTTAGATGTCCCATTGAGATTCGTGCTCCTAGCTAATTGAGAAGGGTTGATTTTGAACATTTAGCATCATTGAGACGGTAGTCTCAAAATTTTTGGCACAATACTATTGAGACATTTCAAACAGAAGACCTAACTGAAATCTATTCATCAATCTATTCATCGACGGTCGAGGAAGCTACTCATCTCCTTGCTTAATCGCATTCAAATAGGAGGATTAAGCGGAAGCTCCAACAGGCTCGTCGGTGCTTTATCCTTAACTACCCGAGCGGGAATGCCAACCACTGTCTCACCCGCTGAAACATCTGATAAAACCACTGCATTGGCTCCGACAGTAGCATCATCTCCGATCGTCAGATCACCCAAAATTTTGGCACCCGCTCCAACATTCACTCGGCACCCCAATTTTGGAGCTTCAAGCGGTCGCGTGAGATAACGATTTCCCAAAGTCACCCCCTGACGAATTATGCTGTCATCCCCAATCGTGCAATAGCCATGAATCACGATCGCCCCTTGATGTTCGATCACCACTCGGCGACCCAGCTGCACAGTGTAGGGCAGATCGATCCCGTATGTGTTCCGCACTTTGCGGTAGAGCGCAGTGTGAAGAATATTGAAGGGTACTCGTAGCAGCCTAGGCGAAACGGTCATCCGCCAAACGCCAAATCGGAGCACCGCCACGGCGCGAAAACCCGGTTTTGTCCAATCACGACCATGAGCCACCCAGTCTTCTTTAATCTGTTGCCACAGAGGCAGGAGCAACGAGTTTGAATCAGTCACCCTTGACCTCCTTTCAAAAACACACTGTTTAAGAAGAAATCACTTAATAGCTGAGGTGGATCGGTATTGGGCTTGCGTTGAATCAGCCGTCGCAGGTTCAATAGGCTCAAACCCAGGATAAAGACAGCGTCAGTCAACGCAGTATAGAACCAGCCGTGATTCTTGAGAAAGTAGTATCGTCTGGAGTTAAACCAGTAGGTTGGCAGACGTTTGGGTGGACGCTTGGTATCGGTGACCCCCGAACTTTGCCCCACCAGATGCACGACTCGGCTCTCCGGCAAATACCAGCAGGGCCAGCCAGCGCGTTGAGCTTGCAAACAAAAATCAACTTCTTCAAAATACATAAAGTATCTTTCGTCTAATAAGCCCACAGATTCAAAGACTTCACGTCGAACCAGCATACTGGCTCCCGCCACCCAACCTGTCTGGCACGATTGATCGACCACCGCCGGAGCTAACGTCCGCTGGGATAACAGCCGGGTAATCAGTCCAATTCGGAGACCAAAGTCTAATTCAGTCCAGAGGCTAGGGAACCGAAATGCAGAAATCTGCGGGGTGCCATCGGGATCTTCTAGTCGACTGCCGACAATACCAATCTCCGGGTGACTCTTCAGAAAGTCTACGAGAGCTTGAACGGCCCCTGGGCGAACGATCGTATCAGGATTTAGTAATAAATAATAGGGCGGTGGTTCGGGTGATTCTAGTGCCTTACGCAGCACGGCATTGTTGCCATATGCATAGCCTCCGTTATGTTCCAAGGGCATCAGCGCCACCCAGTCCTCCCACCCCTCGGCTACGATAGCTGCCGCGATCCGGTCGACTGAGCCATCCTGGGAATCATTGTCAGACACTACTACTTGTATCCCTGATAATGATTGCACCTCTGAGACGAGGGAGCGCAGACAGTCGATCGTCAAATCAGCCGTGCGATAGTTGAGAATGACGATAATCATTCGCTGGAGTTTATGTTGTGGGGTTGTATCACTCATACAAGAAATTTCTGTTAGGGATCGAAGTGTAAACTCCACCGTTAGAACAAACCTGCACGATCGATGAAGAGTGTTTGAACAGTAGCCTGAGTTTCGCTAAGTCGAGTTCTGCTTTGAAGGGGAATCATGCCCATAGAAATGCTTCACCCGCAGTTGCACAAGTCGCGGCTCCACCTCCGGATCAAACCCGCCCACTCGCTGATTGATCAAATTAGCCCAGGGTAGGGTTTGAGTCTGTGACTGCAATTTTTGCACCAAATCTTCAACCCGCCCAATTGGTTTGGCTGGAATCCCGCCTACTATATCGCCCGCCGCTACATCTTTAGTGACAACCGCACCCGCCGCCACGATCGCATTTGATCCGATCGTGACATTGGGCAGCACAATAGCACTAAATCCAATGAAAACATTGTCTCCAATGTCAATTTTACCGACGGAATCGAGTTTCATATCATAAGCTCGATTGAGCATTGCCACAACACCATCGTGTCCAATGAGTGTACAAGAAGAAAAGTGGACGTTGTTGCCAATCCGAACATAGGCGGGATCGGTAAAAACGGTCGTAGGCAGAATACTACAGTGTTCTCCTATTTCATGAAACTTACCATGGCGACGAAGATAATCTGCAGACTCATCTCCCATCGGCTGACACACTCGACGGTAGAGTCCTGAAAATTTTCCATAGCGCAAGGCCATTGTGCGAATGAGGTTTCTCAAGTTAGATTTCATTGCCCTTTAACATTTAACCCGATAACTT
>JBBRMC010000569.1:0-3161 GCA_038231055.1 Leptolyngbyales cyanobacterium | reverse complement strand
GACTTTTGGTATGACCCAACTTTCGTCCGCTCCGCCTTCTGATCGCACAGACCGTATTCTTTGCTATTACATCAATGCATCGAGTCAACTTCAGATGGCTCAAATCACTAACCTCCCAGACTGGAGGTTTGAGCGCATGATTTTTCCGGGACAACGCCTGCTCTTTGAAGCTCCGCCGGATGCCCTACTCGAAATTCACATCCACAGTGCAACGGCACCGAGCCTTTTTGCTCAGATTCCCTGTCTGCAACTGCGGGTCTTTGAAAAGATGGCGGCAGTCGATCGTACCCCTGTCACCGAACGTTTATGATTGACTCGACTAAGACTCTGTGCCCCTATTGTGGCGTTGGCTGTGGGTTAGAAGCGCTTCCCCCCGCACAACCTGGCAAGGCAACCACACGCGATAAACAAGGAACTCCGATCTGGCAAGTGCGCGGCGATCGTGCTCACCCCTCAAGTCAGGGCATGGTCTGCGTCAAAGGAGCCACGATCGCCGAGTCGCTGCACAAAGATCGCTTGCAGTTTCCGATGATGCGAGAGACGTTAGATGAACCCTTTCGGCGAGTGAGTTGGGATGAAGCGCTCGATCTGATTGCCGATCGCATTCAAACCGTCCACCGCACTCAAGGGGCAGATGCTATCTGTATGTATGGGTCGGGGCAACTGCAAACCGAAGACTACTATATCGCTCAAAAATTGCTGAAAGGCTGTCTTGGCACCAATAATTTTGATGCCAACTCTCGGTTGTGTATGTCATCGGCGGTGTCAGGCTATATTCAAAGCTTTGGGGCAGACGGTCCGCCCTGCTGCTATGACGACCTCGACGAAACCGATTGCGCCTTCATCGCAGGCAGCAACCTCGCCGAATGTCACCCGATTCTCTTCAATCGCTTGCGGAAGCACCACAAACAAAATCGCAGTGTCAAATTAGTGGTGGTTGACCCCCGACGTACACCTACGGCAGAAGTCGCTGATTTGCATTTAGCCATTAAGCCCGGAACTGATATCGATCTCTTCAACGGTATCGGTCATCTGCTGCTGAAATGGGGCAAACTTGATGCCGATTTTATCGATCGACATACCTCTCATTTTTCAGACTATGCCGTGGTGCTTCAGCACTACTCGCCTGACATCGTGGCACACCGTTGTGGCATTTCCCAGCAAGATTTAGAAACGGCAGCAAAGTATTGGGGCGACTCAAAGCGAGTTTTATCGATGTGGTCAATGGGTCTCAACCAATCGAGCGAAGGGACGGCGAAAGTTAGAGCGCTGATTAACTTGCATTTGATGACTGCCCAAATTGGCAAGCCTGGAGCGGGTCCCTTTTCATTAACAGGTCAGCCCAATGCGATGGGAGGGCGCGAAGCCGGGGGATTATCTCATCTGCTGCCGGGATATCGTCTGATCACTAATCCGACTCATCGGGCGGAGGTGGAGGAATTTTGGCGACTCGAACCGGGTACGATTTCAGCGACTCCTGGGTTGTCGTGCTGGGAGATGATGTTGGGCTTAGAGCAGGAAGAAGTCGGGGTTTTATGGGTGGCTGCGACCAATCCGGCGGTGAGTATGCCCGACATTGAGCGCACTAAAGCGGCATTGAAGCGATCGCCGTTCACGGTCTACCAAGATGCCTATTACCCAACCGAAACGGCAGCATATGCCCATGTGCTGCTTCCGGCGGCTCAATGGAGCGAAAAAAGTGGAGTGATGGTCAACTCTGAGCGGCGCGTTACGCTTTGTCCCAAATTCCGCAGTCCGCCGGGGCAAGCGAGAGCAGACTGGGCAATTTTTGCTGAAGTGGGTCGTCGTCTCGGCTTCACCAAGCAATTTGCGTTCAATAACTCTGCTGAAGTCTATAACGAATTTGCTCGACTCACCCACGATCGTCCCTGTGACCAGTCGGGCATCAGTCACGCTCGTCTCCGGGCAGAAGGTGCGCTGCAATGGCCCCTTTCTGGAGCGGCAGACATAGGAATCAACGATGAGCCGAGTGTAAACGCACGAGCGAAAGGCGCACGGATTGAGGTTGAAAAGCTTCAAGAGAAAAAGCCTATTTCTCAGCCTTCTCTCAGCCCTCAGCCTGCCAAACGGTTGTATACCGATCTGCGCTTTCACACACCCGATGGACGGGCGCAATTTGCAGCTCACCATTCTCGCGGTTTGGCAGAGCCGCCCGATGAGGGCTATCCCTATGTGTTGACGACGGGACGGCTTTATGGACATTGGCACACCCTGACCCGCACCGGACGGATTGAGAAAATCATGAAGATGCACCCCAATCCGTTTATTGAGATTCACCCGCGCGATGCGGCGGAGATCGGAGTCAAAAACGACGAATGGGTCGAAGTGCGATCGCGGCGCGGGTTTGTCAGGCTCCCAGTTTTGGTGACGAAAGCGATCGCGCCCGGTACTTTGTTTGTGCCGATGCACTGGGGCGCGCTCTGGGCAAACCAGGCAGAAGTTAATGCGTTGACTCATCCGGCTTGCTGCCCTGACTCAAAACAGCCAGAATTAAAGGCGTGTGCGGTGCAGGTGGTGCCGATCGATTCAAAAGTCGCGGCTCAAAAACGCGAATTAATCGATGAACCTGCTCTCGCTCCGTTGATGTCAATTCGGCTATAGCTATTTAGCCATTGGACGGTAGTTAAATAGCTATACTGACGAGATAAGCAGATTGAGCAGAGGGTTCCGATGAGCATTAGCCTCACTCCTAATCAAGAACGTCTGATTCAAACTAAACTTCAATCTGGTAAATATCAATCCGCAGAGGAGGTACTCGAAATTGCCTTGCGACTGCTGGATGAGTACGATCGCGCCGATGCAGAATGGGTCGAGGAAGTAAGAACAAAAGTTGATGCAGCCATTGAAGCCTCAACTCATACGCCTCCGCTTGATGGTGAGATGTTCGTCAACCAGATTTTGGAGCGGTTTCAGCAAGCAAATTAGGCATAGGCATGAGCCGCTACGTTATTAACCTTCTCGCCAGTCGAGATCTCAATGATATTGCCAACTACTTTGCCGAACATAGCCTCGAAGCAGGCTATCGCTTCTTTCGTGCTTTCAACAGCAAGTGTCATCAACTCGTAGCTTTCCCCAATAGTGGCAAAAGCTATAGAGCAATACACCCTAACCTTCGAGGGCTGTCTCTAGAAAGCTATGTC
>JBBRMC010000568.1:0-3165 GCA_038231055.1 Leptolyngbyales cyanobacterium | reverse complement strand
CTCCCACAGATTTGATTGAAACGGTTTATGGACTGGGTTATCGGCTTAAACCTTGGGAATTGATCGTCGATTCAATCAGCGCCGAGCAACCAGCCCTGCGGCGAGAAATCGATCGCGCCTCGATAGACTTAAATGCAAAACTGGTTGAGCCGGAAGATTCTCCTTTCATGGATGACCGTCCTCTGTTATTGATCGTCGATCCCGATCTCCAACTAGCAGAAGAGTTGATGAATGAAGCCACCAACTGGGGATTTCGAGGAGCGATCGCGACGACCCTGGCTGAAGCTAAAATGAGAATTAAGCAGGATGCGCCTACGGTTGTGCTACTTGATCCCGACATTACTGATTCCACAAAAGATAGTTTGAGACTGCTGGCGGAACTCGGTCATCGAACGCCGCCGGTGCCAGTCCTCGTTTTAACCAGTCACGATCGTTTAACAGACCGACTAGAAGTTGCCCAACTCGGTGGACACGGCTTTCTACACAAGCCCTTACCCTCGACTCAAGTATTGGAAGCAGTAGCTCAAGTAGCGCAACGAGCAAAGGCGGCAAAACAACGGGTTATGGTCGTGGACGATGATCCCCGGATTCTTGTAACAGTAAAGGATTTACTGGAGCCTTGGGGATTGAACGTAACAACGCTAGATGATCCGCAACAATTTAGGGAAGCACTGGAATCCGGATCACCGGATCTGCTGATTCTAGATGTGACAATGCCCATTTTGGGTGGCATAGAACTTTGCCAAATTGTCCGCAATGACCCGCGCTGGGGTAGCTTGCCCATTATTTTTCTGACGGCGCATACGAATGCCACAATCGTTAATCAACTGTTTGCAGTGGGTGCAGATGACTTTGTGAGCAAACCGATCGTGGGTCCAGAATTAGTGACTCGCATCCTAAATCGACTAGAGCGGATTAAACTTCTTCGGGAGGCTGCTGAAACGGATTGTTTGACTAAACTTTCTAACCGCCGTAAGTCAACTCAAGACTTAACTGAACGCCTTCAACTGGCAAGTCAGCAGAATCAGCCCTTTTGTCTGGCAGTCTTAGACTTAGACAATCTGAAAGAAATCAACGACCGTCATGGGTATGACACGGGAGATATTGTCATGCGCCAGTGGGGGCAGTTACTCCGGCAGACATTTAGGCAGAATGCAGTAGTTGCTCGCTGGGAGGGAGATGAGTTTGTAGTTGCTTTGTATGGAATGACCAGAGCAGTTGGCATTCAAAGCTTTATTCAATTATTAACAACGCTCCGCAATCGACGGTTTGTTGCACCTGACCAAACTCAATTTCGGATCACCTTTAGCGCTGGAATTGCCCAATACCCGGATGATGGGACGGATCTAGACGCTCTTTATCAAGCTGCAGGAGAAGCTTTGCATCTTTCTAAAGTTTCTGGATGTGACTGCATTTTTTCTGCCGGAGCCTCCAGCATCATTGTTAGACCAACAAGTTCTTAATTCGTCATTTAATTCAAAATTTAAACCGGAATCAAACCCTTCAGGTCTCCTCATAAGTTTCTCAGATTTTTTTCTTAAAGTCATAGGGATATCAAGCTTGTTGTCAGTAAGGTAAATATATCGTGTCATTAATAAACCTAATTTTCATAATTATTGGTGCATTGCTGGCGATCGCATTACGGTTTTAATGAACCAGATCCGAATGAGGGAGCAAAAAAGAAAGTGGCTCTCTGACCCCAATAATCAAGGAAGAAAATAATGATCATCTCTGCTAATGTCTGCATTCCCTTCCCACGCGCCCTTGTTTACGCTACCTACCGGGATAAACTCGTTGAACTGGTTCCTTACATGCCTAACGTGCATTGTGTCACAGTTAAGTCCCGTCGAGATGAGGGTGAAAAAGTTTACTGTGTCAATGAGTGGGATGGCGGTGGTGAGATTCCAATAGCAGCAAGAGCTATCCTTAGCAAGGATATGTTGTCTTGGACAGAGTATGATACCTGGAACGAGTCTGAGTTTGTGCTGGAGTGGCGGATTGAAACCCACTCCTTCACTGAGGCAGTTCACTGTACTGGGAAGAATTTCTTTATAGAGGATGGCAACACAACTGTAATTGAGAGCCGAGGCGAATTAAAAATCGATCCAACGCGAATCAAAGGAGTCCCTCACTTCCTTGCAAACGGAGTCGCGCATATTGTTGAAGATTTCCTGGGCAAAAAGATTGAACCAAACCTACTGCAAATGAGTGAGGGAGTCCTTCATTATCTAAAAACGAAAGCTTGAAGATGTGAAACTAGTGCGACCCCAAGACAGGCGGTTGCGCCTTACCCAATTTCCAGAAAAGAAGTGTTCCCAAGCCGAATAAACTCACAACAAACACTACAATCCCACCGACAATTGGAATCAGGGCAAGTACTGTTACAATCAGCAACCCAATCAAAAACTGCTGCAAGCTACTTCGCTGATCGTTTCTCACCACTTGTTGACCGATGAATAACGAAATTCCCAACGCCCCAACCAATGATGCCAGACTCACTATCAAACTAAGCACTGGAATCAATGGAATGCCGATTAAGGTGATTGCGAGAAAAACATTCAGTGTAACCAAGGCAACCACGGCGACAATTCCCCATAATCCACTTTGACCTGGATACTGACGTACAGTAGCTGCTAAATTCGGCAGCAAGAGTGGTGCGGTTTGTAACAAAATTATGCCAAGAATGGCACCGACGATCGCCGAGAAAATCCGAAAACTGGCGTTCAAGAAATACATCGGTAAAAATCCGTCTTGGTGCATCCTCATCATGCCTCGTTGATCATATTCATCACTGAATGTGCTTTTTGTGCCGCCAATTGTGGCTCCTTCTGCTTTTATAACTTTTCCACCGATCGCAGAGGCACTACCATCAACTCGTGCGCCTGGGTCGAGGATGACATTTCCACCGATCGCATAGGCATCACCATCAACCCGTGCGCCAGGGTGGAGGATGACATTTCCACCGATAGCGATCGCGGTTTTTGTCACCCGTCCATTGGGTTGTACAATCACCAAGCCACCAATGGCGTGAGCATTTTCCACAACTTGTTTTTCTAGAACCGTAACATTTCCGCCCAATCGAATCAGATTGGTATTATTAATATTGATATCAGTCTGTGCTAAAGCATTTCCTGCAAACAGTAATACTATCGTCGAGATAAATAT
>JBBRMC010000567.1:0-3165 GCA_038231055.1 Leptolyngbyales cyanobacterium | reverse complement strand
CTTCAAAACTACATTGGTTAAATCAAGACTTTCCTACGTTGGAAAATGCGTTTCCGGGAGCACCTGACATCGTTTGTTTGTCTCACCTTCGTTGGGATTTTGTCTATCAACGACCGCAACATTTACTAACTCGGTGCGTTCAAGAACGTCGAGTTTTCTTTGTTGAAGAGCCTTTTTTTGATGCCAACGATCAGGCATGGTTAGACCTAAGTCAGCGAGAGTGTGGAGTTTGGGTAGGGGTGCCTCATCTCCCAGCAGGATTGAGTCAAGAAACGACGATCGCCCTTCAAAAACAGATGCTAGAAGACTTGTTTAAAACCTGTAGCATCCATGACTATATTTTCTGGTATTACACCCCGATGGCGTTGGAGTTCACGGGGCATTTTCAGCCGTTGGCGATCGTTTATGACTGCATGGATGAACTATCTGCATTTCAAGGGGCACCGCCTGCGCTGCGACAGCAAGAAGCCAATCTGTTTCAGCGAGCCGATTTAGTCTTCACTGGGGGACAGAGCCTCTATGAAGCAAAACGACATCAGCACCCCAATGTTTATGCGTTTCCGAGCAGTATTGATGCGGCTCACTTTGTTCAAGCCCGTCGAGAGATCAATGATCCCATTGATCAAGCCAACATTCCTCACCCGCGTCTTGGGTTTTATGGCGTGATTGATGAGCGAATGGATATTGATCTGCTGAAAGGAGTCGCGATCGCTCGTCCTGACTGGCAGTTAGTGTTAATCGGACCGATCGCTAAGATTGATCCCGCAACGCTTCCACAACTTCCTAATATTCACTATCTCGGTAGCAAATCTTATTCGGAATTGCCTCACTACTTAGCAGGTTGGGATGTCGCGCTATTGCCGTTTGCCCGCAACGAATCTACTCGATTTATTAGCCCAACTAAAACCCCCGAATATCTCGCGGCTGGAAAGCCTGTAGTTTCGACCTCGATTCGAGATGTTGTGCGCCCCTATGGTGACTTGAACTTGGTGCAGATTGCCGATAAGGTGCCAGAGTTTGTGGCGGCGGTTGATGGTGCCCTGCAAACAGTTCAGCGAGATTCTGGTTGGCTCGATCGAGTTGATGCATTTCTGGCTCAAACATCTTGGGATAAGACGTGGGGAAACATGAGCCATTTAATTGAGTCGGCGGTTTCCACCGTCAAACCCTCAACTTTATTGCTCTCAAAAGACGGGTAGAACAATTCAAATAATAAATAGGAATTCATTGCTATGTTTGACTATCTGATTGTTGGTGCCGGGTTTGCGGGCAGCATTTTGGCTGAGCGACTCGCGAATCAGTCGGGCAAAAAAGTGCTGATTTGCGATATTCGCAATCATATCGGCGGCAACGCTTACGATCATTACAACGAAGCCGGAATTTTGGTACACAAATATGGTCCACATATTTTTCATACCAATTCTCGCGATGTATTTGAATATTTGTCTAAGTTCACTGAATGGCGACGCTATGAGCATCGGGTGCTTGCCAGTGTTGATGGGCAACTGGTGCCGATCCCAATCAATCTAGACACCATTAACAAACTGTATGGCTTAAAGCTCACTGCCTTTGAGCTTGAGAAGTTTTTTGAATCAGTGGCAGAACCCAAAGACACGATTCGTACCTCTGAAGATGTGGTGGTTAGCAAAGTTGGGCGAGAACTGTACGAAAAATTCTTCCGCAACTACACCCGCAAACAGTGGGGCATTGACCCTTCTGAGTTAGATAAATCGGTCACGGCTCGTGTGCCGACTCGCACCAATCGTGACGATCGCTACTTTACGGATACTTATCAAGCGATGCCGCTTCATGGGTTCACTCGGATGTTTGAAACCTTGTTGAATCACCCCAATATTAAGGTGATGCTCAATACTGATTATCGAGAAATTCGAGATGTGATTCCCTTTAAAGAAATGATCTACACCGGACCTGTAGACCAATTTTTTGAGTATCGGTTCGGCAAATTGCCCTATCGATCGCTCGATTTCAAACATGAAACATTGAATGAGTCTGTTCATCAAACGGCACCGGTGGTTAACTATCCCAACGAGCATCTCTATACGCGAATCACTGAGTTTAAATATCTCACTGGACAGGAGCATTCTAAAACCAGCATCGTGTATGAATTTCCGAAAGCGGAAGGTGATCCTTACTATCCGGTGCCACGTCCTGAGAATGCAGAACTCTACAAAAAATATAAAGCCCTAGCCGATACAACGCCTAATGTAGAATTTGTGGGACGGCTTGCTACCTACAAGTATTACAACATGGATCAGGTGGTTGCTCAGGCACTTGCTGTTTATGCAAGGCTTAGCGATCGGACTCGCTGGCAGCCTGAAGAGAAAAACGGTCATGCTCTTGCGGGGATTGTTCGTTGATGGAATGAATTAATTAAGAGAGACGTTCCACCGGAACGTCTCTACGGCGACGCGTGGTTTTGGAGATCATAGGGTGGCGTATCCGATCGCTCGGCAAATTTGGATTGGAGTCTAGGATGAGACCATCGATAATCAGCCAGCCGTTAGAATGCTGGCACCCCCACGATCGAGCACAGATTGCAGCCGCTCATACTCAACGATCTGAAGTTGAACTGTGGGCAGGAGTAGAATGCACAGTGAATCGTGTTGGGGATGATTATTTTGACCAGTTAGAACGCAACGGACACGCTGATCGGATTAAAGACTTAGACTTATTTGCATCGCTAGGAATCACTGCAATTCGCTATCCTGTGCTGTGGGAACGTATTGCTCCAACCTCCCTCGATCGAGCCGATTGGTCATGGGCAGATCAGCGATTACAACGCTTGCGAGAGTTAGAAGTCGTCCCGATCGTAGGCTTGGTTCACCACGGCAGCGGACCCAACCACACAAGTCTCATCGATCCTGCGTTTCCTGAAAAATTGGCTGAATTTGCTCAGGCAGTGGCGACTCGCTACCCTTGGGTGACTGACTACACGCCAATTAATGAACCGCTGACGACTGCACGGTTTAGCGGTTTATATGGTCACTGGTATCCCCACGGATCTGATCCTGCGATCTTTGCCCGTGCCTTAATCAATCAATGCCGCGCGATCGTGTTGTCGATGCGGGCGATTCGGCAGATCACTCCTCAAGCTAAACTCATTCAAACTGAAGATCTAGGGAAAGTGTTTAGCACTCCCTTGCT
>JBBRMC010000566.1:0-3166 GCA_038231055.1 Leptolyngbyales cyanobacterium | reverse complement strand
GGTGCCTGTAAACACCCAGGCAAATGGGAGCAAAAACCAGGGGGATGCCTGAATTGCCCAATAGCCGAGACCCACCATCAAAACATTGACCAGCACCATCGTCCAGGCTTTTCGCATATTGCGCTGAAAGCTTTCACGGGGCAGGCTTTTGAGAATATCCTTGAGACGGAGCTTTGAACTTGGGAGATCGAGATCCGGGTTTTGGGGCTGAACGAGCGATGCTGTCATGAATGGATTTTTTCCTCCGAGTATTGTTCGGAACGCACATAAAAACCTGCCTAGCTATGAGCAGGTCGTTTGTCATCGAATGGATTGTCGCGATCGCACCTCTAAGGTGGACAAATTTTTGAAAAATCTATCCCTGGCTAGAGGCAGCATAGGGTAGTTTGTAACAAAACCTTAATCGTTATATCATAATTCCATAACGCTCTAGCGAAAATCTATAAAGTCGATGTGCAATTACGAATACCGTAGGGGTACACGACTATGCGTTTCCATGGGCAGAGGGTGTTCACCCAGAGTCTTAAATTATCGTTTTACCCACGGAATTAGAGGATCTTTTGCGATGTGATTAGACACCGCAAATGCACCATATCGATTCAGGTGGCTGGGATCTGAAAAAAAGTCGTTCTCCATTTTCCATTCTTCTCCCAAGTTGCGATAGGTAAACCCCAACTCAGCAGCGGTGCGTAGCATATATTGTTGAAAGGCTTGCTCATGCTCTCGGCGTACTGGATCGAGATACTCCCCTGACAGGGGGAGATTGATGAACACGAGAGGAATCTTTCGAGACTGCGCAAATTTTGTGAGAGACGCGATCGCGGCAGCCTGTCCGCCCTCTAATCGAAAATCAGCATAATCGCCGTCACTATTGCCTGCCACTCTAGAATATTTCTGATAATAGGTTGCTGGATTAAATCGATTTGAGATGGGCAGAAAGCCATTGACATCAATTAATCCCTGACCCTCTTGAGCGATCGTCAGGTCAGCGTCTTGATCAGCACTTGGCATCGATTTAAACCCAGACGCGACCCCACGCTGAAAGAGTGTTTTGAGGGCTTCTCGCTGGTTATAGGTGCTAGAAAGATTTGCCAGCGACTGATTTAACCAGGTGTTGACCGTTTCATAGCTGTTTGCCACCACAGAATTAGTGGCTGAAATCGTTCCTAACGATTGAGTCAAAGAGGATTCAGGCACGGGAGTCGGAGCCGCAGCGATGACGGGCGAAGACGAATCGATCGGGAGTTTTTTAAACCCTGGGGAGACGGCGATCGCGTTATAGGTGACATCGACGCGCCCACTGTTGAATGCCCGTGAACCATCTGCCCAAAGGATCATCTTCGGCATTTTTTCGGCAGGCAACATTCGACGTACAATCAAATCGACGACTTGTGCAGTGGCTCCATTCACCCCAAAGTTGAAAATCTTTAAGCCAGAGTAGCTTTGAGTCGCCAACGCTTGCTGCAACGCAGTCGGATCGATGCCTCGCATAGCTCTAGAACTGCCCATAATCAGCACATCCGGTGCACCCGATTTCTCAACATATTGACGATAGAGAACTAGCTTTTCATCCAATTGACGGGCGTTAAAGGTGGGATAGGGCGATCGGGTTGCATCCACCACGGCTTTTTGCTGAAGTTGGGCAGCCATTAGCGCTTTAGGAGCCACTGCGATCGCAGAGGGTGTTGGACTCGGATCATCGGTTGAGACAACGGTTTGCCCTGACTGAGTAAAACTAGACCCATTAAAAGCTTCTCCTCGACCAATGCCAGGTTTTTGCAGCGATAGTTGAGGCAACTTGATCTCCTCTGAGACCGTTGGAGACGGAACCGTTGGAGACGGAGAAACCAACGCGATCGCCGTTGGGGTGGGTGGCTCGACTTTGGGCTTGAGGAGTTGTCCTAAAATCCAGTCAGACTGCACCGTGAGCAGGAGACCAAGCGTGCCCCACACAAAAGCAAGTTTTGTCGGTTGAGAAATCCTCGACTTTGGCTCTAAAGTTCGATGGCTCGGAGCCGAAACGACAAATAGCTGCGATCGAGTCAACAGCCCCTGAACCGATTCGAGTAGTCGATTGAGAACGACGCGCAGATCATCGGAGGTCACGTCTGAGCGGCGCGTCAATTCACCCGATTCGGTGAGCAAGTCACCCACATATTCATCTGAAGCCGCAAATTCTGGAGTTGCGGCAGGCACTAAGCGATCGCGCATCCCAAAATCAGCCCCATAGCTCCAGGCAGGGCGCACCTGTCCGGCTCTGCGTCCATAAATTCTCACCCCCGCAACGCCCGGAACATCAAGAGGCTTGAGAAACTCAGCGATCGCCGTTCCGACTCGATTTTGAGGAGGGCAAAGCGGCGCATCTGCCATGATGTGCAGCAGATCTTCTTTTTGCCGAACTTGAATCCGAATGCCGCCCGTGGCGAGTTGGCGATCGAGATCGGGGTTGAGCAATCGAGTTAACAGATAGGCGATCGCCGGAATGTCTCCTTTTTCTGCCAGCCAGTGAGTTGAGTCAGACAACGCCGTGTGAATAGAGGCAGGTAGATTGAGCCACTCGACCCAGTTAGGCGTATCCGATGGAGTGGTTTTATCGCCTTCTCCTGAGGCTTCTGCCCCATAGACCGTGGCAGATTGAATTCCCTGGGGAGCGATCGCGTCGAGTAACGGCTTGATCGTCGCGATCGTGCGTGCCTGCTCAGGAGCCGGTGAGCCGACGCAGGAAATGTGCAGGGTCGTATCTTTCAACGTTGCAGACGCACGAATGTCGCCACAGGTGCGATCGAGCAACCGAGAAATCGCTTCAGCGTCTCCCCAGCGTGCCCAGTCTTTGAGCATCTCATCGGGAGGAGTCAAATCAACGCGCAGCGTCCATTCGGGCTGTAGCTCTCCGTGAACTTGGCTAAAGACGAGCGCATCTTGAAAGCCTGTTAGCTCTAAATCACGCAGCTTTTGAGCGATCGACTCCGCCATCAAAGACGCATCGGGACTGTAAATAGACTCACACATCACCCAAAGACGTGAGTCATCAGGTTTGCCTTGACGCGACGGCACCCGTTTGACACTCGCCCGGACTGCAACCCCTAATGAGTTGAGACACTCACTTAAATAACGCGCGATCGCATCCGGTCGCCCTTGTTTAGCGAGTTGAATATTGGCGATCGCG
>JBBRMC010000565.1:0-3167 GCA_038231055.1 Leptolyngbyales cyanobacterium | reverse complement strand
GCATCAAGGATTTTTCGCTCCGTTTCTCCACCTTGTAGAGAGTGCCCTTCAAGACCTCTCTGACACCTAATATCTTATTCAAAAATTAGTCGCTCGAAGAACAGATGTTATTCCTCCGGCAAGCACATTACAAATGAACTTCACAGGCAATTTAAAGTACGGTGCTATTTGATACGGCAACTTGGACATTCACGCTCAACGATGTTTCCTCTCTTCTCTCGTCAAGATCTATTCACATCCTGGGAACGATCGCTGCAATCCTTTAAGGTCGAGCCGTCCATTTCTCAGGCTGCCTTTAGAGAATTGATGCTTGCTTACTCCAGTCCCGATCGCTACTATCACACGCTTCAACATCTTCAGCGAGTTCTCAGTACAATCGAGACTTTGCAAGATCAAGCACAAGATTTAGCAAGCATTCAGTTAGCGGCTTGGTTTCATGATGGAATTTATGACACTCATGCTTCAGACAATGAAGAGAAAAGCGCAGCGTTAGCGATTCACTGGCTGACATTGGGCAAGATTCCGTCAACCACGATCGTGACAGTGACTCGCTTAATTCTCAGCACAAAAGATCATCGAACAGATTTAGACGATCGCGACGGTCAAATTTTGTTAGATGCAGACTTAGAAATTTTGGGAGCCGAGTCTGCCGATTATGGGAACTATGCGGCTCAAATCCGGCAGGAATATCACTGGGTGCCAGAGGCGCAATATCTAGAAGGTCGGCGGCAGGTTTTAGAGCGTTTTTTGCAACGCGATCGGCTGTACTTTACAGATCAAATGGCTGACAAGCTAGAATTTTCGGCTCGTCGCAATCTGGTGGCAGAGATTCAAGAACTGCACGATCGCCCATCAGGGCAGCACTTTCCAATCTCACAAACCAGATGATTAGGAATCTTGACGAATTTCAGACCATCTTTGTAATGAATTGGCGTTCTTTTTGCTATGCTTGTTAAGGCTCATGTCACCAAACTTGCGTGGCATCACAGCCAGACTCGTGCGGATGTGGCGGAATTGGTATACGCGCACGCTTGAGGTGCGTGTGGCTTTGCCTTGCGAGTTCGAGTCTCGCCATCCGCATAATAAAGAAGGCACCTCGATCGAGGTGCCTTCTTTGTGTTGAAATCAAACCCTAGACTCCCAAAGGAATCACTTGCTGCTCAGAATTTTGAGCCGCCTGGTCTTGAGAGATATCAGCAGGTTTATGAGCCACTAGATACTTACTCATGAAATGCACCTGCGTTGAGACATTGGTAAAACCAGCACTATGCAAGCGGGCAACCAAGTCATCACTCATATAGTGACGATAATAAGGCTCATGGAAGACATCTGAGAAACTATCCATCATAGGCGCTAACTCTGGAGAATCACTCATTTGAACTGAGTCGCAAATCACAAACGTGCCACCAGGTTTAATGACTCTAAACGCTTGGTCAATCACATTTTGACGCGCTTGAGGCGGCAATTCATGGAACAAAAACACGCAGGTCACTGCATGAAAATAGTTCTCTAAGTAAGGCAACTCTTCTGCATTGGCTTGAAGTAATTGAGGCAACTCACCAGGAATCTGAGAGAGCAACTGATTTGCCTTTCTCAGATAAGCAGGCGACAGATCAACTCCGTGAAGAGAGGCTTTGGGCAACATTCCGCGAATCATTCTCAACGTGCGACCCGTGCCACTGGCAATATCTAGAATCTTGATCTGACGAGAATCAACCGAGCTAAACGCCTTTAGACCTTCTTTGAGAGGAGCCAAGATTCGACGACGCATTGCATCTGCGGCACCGTTAAACAGCAGCTCTACCTGCAAGTCATAAAGATTTGCTGACATATCGCTGAGATAGCCGTCAGTTTGGTGATGAAAATTTTGCACATAGTAGCTGGGGTAGCCACTCGTCTCGACATCTGATGAGAACTCTTGGTAACGCTTTTGATTCGCTCGTTCCCAAATCTGGGGCATATCTAGCCAAACTGCTGGATAAAACCGAAAGAAGTCTTCCCAGGGGTTATCAAATAAGATGCTTTCTGAATAAACGCCTTTTTCCGCGTCTTGCCAATCAGCTTCAAGGAGCTGATTAAACCGTTGTTGAATTTTGAGCAACAATTCAGGAGGCAATGAAATGGTTCGTTTCTCTGGCGGGGGAGCCATGAAATTTAGCACTTGCGTACTCAACAGTTTGTGCGCCAAACCAAAATAGCTTTTGCTTTGCTGAAACGTTTGATATGCCAGCTTTGTTAAAGGTAATGTGTCGGGCATAATGACCTTAAGAGACTCACGATCGACGACTGTAACTAAGTGTAACGAATCTTAGGAGTGAGTATCACGCACTATGTGCAGATTTTTTGACAAAAAATGGCGATCGCTAAACTAGAGCGATCGCCAACGTCAAGAATTGAAATCATGTGTCAAGTTTGAAGATTCAAAATCGCAGTCTTCTACTGATCAGTCACCTGTGACTGCTGATGGCGATTTTTGTGCCACTTGTACCAGTTGCCGTCTGTGGAGAAGCCGTTAGCCAGCATGAAGGCAACGGTGTCATCACTCACGTCTACGATCTGAGACTTATTAGGATTGGGTTGGTTAAACCGTTTCATGGCGCTTACCTCTTGAAAAGTTGTATTGAACAGGAGGCGCGTTCCTTCGGGAAATTCCCTACTTCCGTCTCTTCCAAGAACAACCGAAATCGGTTTCAAGAGGAGATGAACGATTCATTTCTGTATCCAATGTAACCGAATTCGTTTTGGTTTGTCCATTTTTCATAAAACTTAAGATTTGATATTTTTAGCTATCCCAAAACAAATCCCCTGACAGAACGTTCTACCAGGGGATTTGCTTAATTAGGCTGCGGGTCACGATCGCCGTTTAGGATCGTGGATTCAATAACCTGTAGGACTTATGAGCGTCTTCTGCCCTCCTCACGAAGTGGGGCGAAACTCTCGCCAACCCTTCTCCCCAAGAAGAAGGGAGCTAGAGTCATGTTCCCTCTCCTTGGGGCTACCGTGTACACACAGGTTGATCAATCCCGTCATTGCCAAAACCTTTCGCCCCCTAAATCCCCCATTCTGGTGGACTTTGAGATGAAACGAGGTTTTAGAGGTCAAGCCATTTATCTTGTTCAAAGTCCCCCAATTTTGGGGGATTTAGGGGGCAGAAGCTGACTCAAACG
>JBBRMC010000564.1:0-3169 GCA_038231055.1 Leptolyngbyales cyanobacterium | reverse complement strand
TACCGTTTCAGATTCGAGGGTTAGATAACCCTTGGATTCAACTGGTGCTATCAACTCCGGTGCTGGTTTGGTGTGGCGGCGACTTCTTTAAAAATGCCTGGAAAGCTTTTAAGCGTCGAGCGGCATCCATGGATACGTTAGTGGCGATCGGAACCGGAGCCGCTTATGGTTACTCTGTGTTCGCTACAATATTCCCCAACTTCTTCACCAAACAGGGATTGATGCCAGAGGTTTACTATGAAGCGTCTTCAGTGATTATTACGCTGATCCTGTTGGGTCGTCTATTTGAGAATCGCGCTAAGGGGCAGACCTCGGACGCAATTCGTAAACTGATCGGCTTGCAGGCACGAGATGCTCGGATTATTCGCAATGGGCAAGAACTGGAAGTCCCGATTCAGGACGTGCAGATTGGAGATGTCGTGGTCGTGCGTCCGGGCGAAAAAATTCCCGTTGATGGCGAAGTGGTAGAGGGATCTTCAACCCTGGATGAATCGATGGTGACAGGCGAAAGTATGCCCGTCAAAAAACAGGCGGGAGATGAAGTCATTGGTGCCACGATCAATAAAACTGGAAGCTTCAAATTTCGGGCGACGCGAGTTGGCAAAGACACCCTATTGGCACAGATTGTTAAACTCGTGCAGCAAGCGCAAGGATCAAAAGCTCCAATTCAACGGTTAGCCGATCGTGTCACAGGCTGGTTTGTGCCCGTGGTGATCGCGATCGCAATCTCTACCTTTGTGATCTGGTTTCTCGCCCTCGGAAACCTCACGCTAGCGTTGATTACGACAGTTAGCGTGTTGATTATTGCCTGTCCTTGTGCATTGGGATTAGCGACTCCAACCTCAATTATGGTAGGCACTGGCAAAGGAGCCGAAAACGGCATCTTGATTAAGGGCGCAGATAGTTTGGAATTGGCTCATCAAATCCAAACGATCGTGCTCGATAAAACGGGAACGCTAACCCAAGGAAAACCGACTGTAACAGACTTTCTCACTGTGCATGGCACTGCTAATCAAAATGAATTAAAGATTTTGAAATTAGCAGCCTCGGTTGAGCGAAATTCAGAACATCCCTTAGCGGAAGCGGTGGTTCGCTATGCTCAATCTCAAGAAGTGGCGTTAGGAGACGTGCAAAACTTTGAAGCCGTGGCTGGCAGTGGCGTTGAGGGCACAGTCTCCGATCAACTTGTGCAAATTGGCACCCAGCGCTGGATGGAAGAACTCGGAATCGAGTCTCAAGCGCTGCGAGATCAAAAAAATCAGTTAGAAGCATCGGGCAAAACAGGCATCTGGATTGCAGTCGATGGCAAACTTGAGGGATTAATGGGCATTGCCGATGCGCTGAAACCTTCCTCGGTTCAAGCCGTTCGATCGCTAAAAAAACTCGGTCTAGACGTGATTATGCTGACCGGAGATAATCAGCAAACCGCCGATGCGATCGCTCGCGAAGTGGGGATTACGCGGGTCATTGCCGAAGTTCGACCTGATCAAAAAGCCGACCAAATTGCTGCCCTGCAAAAAGGAGGGAGAATTGTTGCAATGGTTGGCGATGGCATTAATGATGCTCCTGCTTTAGCTCAAGCACAGGTTGGTATTGCCATTGGAACCGGAACCGATGTAGCGATCGCAGCCAGTGACATTACGTTAATTTCTGGTGATCTTCAAAGCATTGCCACTGCCATTCAACTCAGCCGCGCCACGATGAGAAATATTCGTCAAAATCTCTTCTTTGCGTTCATTTACAACGTGGCAGGCATTCCGATCGCGGCGGGTATTTTGTTCCCATTTTTTGGCTGGTTGCTCAGTCCGATGATTGCTGGTGGTGCAATGGCACTAAGTTCTGTGTCAGTCGTCACCAATGCGTTGCGCTTACGCAACTTCCAGCCTAAAACACTGACCTAATGAGAAAGGATGATGAGATGAACAACCGCAAATTTTTGGGATGTGCAGCAGGTCTGAGTTTATTGCTGAGTACCTCGTCTGCGTCTGCACAAATGCCAATAGAGAATTCTACAGCCAATGAATTTCAGCGAATTGAGCAGCCGATCGCCGTCAAAGCTGGAGCCGCGATCGCAGGGTTAGCCCTGATCGGGCTAGAACTTTGGTGGTTTCTCGGCAAACCAAAAGCACAGCGATCCAGTGTCGATCAAGGCGTTCAAACCCTGACAATTGATGTGGATGGGGGCTATGAGCCGAGCCAAATCGTGGTTAAAGCAGGTCAACCTGTGCAACTAAACTTCTTTCGCAAAGACCCTAGCAGTTGCTTAGAGAAAGTTCTGTTTCCAGATTTTCACATCGCGGCTGACTTAGCGATGAATCAGGTGACTGCGATCGAGTTTACGCCAGAGACTCCCGGTGAGTACCCCTTTACCTGTGGCATGAATATGTTTCGGGGAGTTGTGAAAGCAGAATAATATGCAGCGATCGTATTAATTAAAAATAAAAACCGAAGGAACAGAATCGTTAAAACTCAGCTATTTTTTAGAAATGTAGTAGATTACACCTGCGTAATCATCGGTTAGTAGAAATGCGTCTTTATCTACACGCAAAATATCTACAGGTCTTCCGTAGATCGTGCCATTTTGCAAAAAACCGTTGATAAAAACTTCTAGCGTGTTGTCTGACTTCAATCGCGAAACTCGATATCCTCGCTGCAAGCTAATCTTTGACCCTCCATGGAGTGCGACTAAGAAAGAATTTTTCAGGTCATCAGACTGCGTTGAGTCAAAATATTCTAATCCCAGAGGGGCACTGTGAGCCGGAAATGTAGCATTCGCTAAAGGAACAGTCCTGCAATTTACTTTTTTTGCAGAGTGCTTAAACTGATCATCAGCGTGAATGCGAGACTGGTACTGATAGCAGTAAGGAAACCCATAGTTTTGACCACTCTTGATTCTATAGAATGTTTCTTCTGGTTTGTCGTTGCCTAGATGATCAGATCCCATATTTGTAGCGTATAGCTGATCGTTCACCCATTTAATTCCTACAGCGTTTCTTAACCCACTCGCATAAATCTTTTGGTTTTTACCGTCGAGATCCATTTCTAAAATGGATGCTCTAACAGATTCCTTTTCTTCGCAAGCGTTGCAGCTACTGCCTAACGCTACATACACTTTGTCATTGTGAATGGCGACTGTTCTGGTTAAGTGCCATCCCCCATATTTGTAACT
>JBBRMC010000563.1:0-3177 GCA_038231055.1 Leptolyngbyales cyanobacterium | reverse complement strand
CTGCATAGGCAGTGTTGTCGGTATTGAGCGTAATGCCATTTGCACCTTTTGTAACAGTCGCTGTGCCGCCCCTCACACTCGTAGAATCTTGATACGCCAACCAAGTACCACTTTGGGGCAACCCAGAATCAAGAGCCAAACGGGTGCCAATGACAGGAGCATCATTAACACCGGTTAAATTAATAGTTTTAGTAACCGTCTGACTGTTTTGAACACCATCATTGAGAATTATTGACAGGGTTCGCGTATCAGTTGTAGGAATATTATCTGAAAGATCTGCATAAGTGATGGATTGTAATAACGCCTGAACTGCTGTAGCGTTAGCAGACGTGCTTGTAAAGGTGATAATCAGATTCTCAGATCCATAGCCGCCTGTGAAATTTCCGATCGTCGTGCCGTTATATCGAACTGACTTACCATCGACCCTGATCAATCCCCCTGCCCGAATAGAGAGACGATCGGCAGTACGATCGCTGGTGATAGGCGCGCTCAAACTGACCGTGAGGTTGCCTCCATTAAAACTGCCCGGATTGGTTACGGTTGCTCCGGTGGCGACTGCGATCGCGTTAGCATTTTCAGTGTAAGAAACGGCTCCACCGGGCACCGTCAAAACGGGTGCCAAAATTCCACGATAGGCTTCTGACCGAAATGCAGGGGTTTCAATCTGTCCGGTAGCAGCCTCTAACGTCCAATCGCCGCCCAATGCTGCGTCGCCCGTCAGATTATTAGAAGCTGCAACATCTGCCCCCGTTAACTGGCTGAGCGATCGTATAAAATTGTTGCCTGTTTCACCCGCTGCCACGTTACAGCCGTAGAGCAAAATGTCTGCCTCTTGGGTCAGCGCAAGACTCCACGATCGCACCTCAGCCGCATGATTCTGGAGCGCATTGCTATCTATCCAATCACTGCCTAGCTGTACGCGCCCGACGGCTCCGTGAGAGAGAATCTGTAAGCTAGCAATGCCTGAGCGTCCGGCGAGTGTCTGGGTAATTTGTGCAATAGCATCCTGAGCCGAATCGAGTACACGCACTTCTGTGCTAGCATTCACCTCTGAAATTAGACGTTGGTAGTGATCAACCCCCGGATCTACGAATAGCAGTGATTTTGCAGAGCGCAGGGGCGAAGTCTTTAAAGGAGATGACGCGATCGTCGAGACGGATAACCGTTGCAAATCGAGAACGCTTTGGGAGCAATTCTCAAAGGAGCCACCAGATACGATCGAGCTATTCATACACTTATACACGATTCAACTCTTGTATCAATAAAGAGTTGAAATGCCCGATCTTCTGACTTTCTGCAAAACCTTTACGGTAGCAAAACACTCTGCGACCGTAAAATTACATAAGCTTCAAGAAGTCTTGATTTTCTGTACTGAGGGTCTCAGTCATGAGGCGGTTACTTGGGTGCCGGGTTATTTGCAACCGTGCGCAATCGCTGCGTCACTATTGTGGTGCCCCCATGCCACACCAACACGGCAGAAATCCAACGCGCGTCAGGGGTGTTGGAGGCGCGACCCATTTTAAAGATGCCCCCAGACGGGAGTAATTCTAAATCTGCGATCGTGGGATTTAGATAGGCGCTCGGTTTGACGGGTTCTTCTAAGGCTGACCCTAACAGCAGATCAGTTCCGAGAGGATCTTGCACGATCGCGTCAAAAGTAAAGCCTTGCCCGACTCGAACTTGCTCTGGCAAACTCACCTTCACATTGGGCGGGTTGTCTCCTGACATGACTTTGCTCGTCTCAGCTAGAATGTCTTGCCGAACGATGGTTTGCCCCTCAAATCGCTGCTGCGATCGCAACGTCGAATCAAGCTTACGCGATTGCCCATCCACCGTTTGCGTGCCCGAAATATAGGTCACGGTCTCAGCGCGAACGCCCTGCCCGTCTGATTGCCAAGATTTTAGCTCTGTGCGATAAGTCAGATTGGGATACTGTGCCCAAAGCTGCGTCAATGCCTGTTCGAGTGATCGCCGAGTTAGCCCATCTGACTGCGTAAAATTGGGGCTATAGAACTGCATTACTCCCTGCATATTCTTGCGATTTGCCGCCGCATCGATCTGCGTTAATGCCTGTTTTAACTGCGGAGGAGCCGTTTCTGGCGTGGCAGCACTGGCTCGATCGCTCTCCAAACTTCCGCCTGCTGCGATCACCAACCCCAACATCAGCAAAAACAGCGATCGCCACGAGTTTTGTCTAGAATTCTGGGCAGCAAGGGTTGATCCAACAGTCAGAAAATGGCGCATAGGAAATCGCTTCAATAATTGGGGTAAAGGTCAGCCACTTAAGATAGTAATCAATTTCCTGAACTCTGTGTGATTCATGATTTGAATTCATGAACGATCCCACTGCAAAATAAAGGGTAAAATCACTCTGTCATTTCCAAACTTGTCCGTGCCATCTACCTCAAAACCGATTCGTTTACTGATTGCTGCAAGCGGCACCGGAGGACACGTTTTTCCGGCGATCGCCACGGCTGAACAGCTTCCTGATTATCAAATCGAGTGGTTAGGCGTGCCCGATCGATTAGAAACTCAACTGGTGGGCGATCGCTATCCCCTACACACCATTTCTGTGACCGGGTTTCAACAGAAATTAGGACTGGGGACTCTCAAAATATTGTTAGGACTGATTCACTCGATCCGTCAGGTTAGAACCCTGCTCAAACAGGGCAACTTTGACGGCGTGTTTACGACAGGTGGCTATATTGCGGCTCCGGCAATTTTGGCGGCGCGATCGCTCGGCTTACCCGTGATTCTCCACGAGTCAAACGCTTTGCCGGGAAAAGTGACTCGCTGGTTTGCGCCCTGGTGTGGTGCCGTCGCGATCGGATTTGCCGCAGCCGCAGCCTATTTGCCCCGCAACAAACCGATCTGCGTCGGAACTCCCGTTCGATCGCAGTTCCGATCCGCTCCGGACGGTCTAGACAATTTATCCATTCCCAGCCAAGTGCCCTTGATTGTGGTAGTCGGCGGCAGTCAAGGAGCGGTTGCCCTGAACAAGATGGTGCGGCAAGCAGCTCCGGCTTGGTTCGATGCAGGCGCATGGATTGTTCATCTGACGGGTGAAAGCGATCCAGACGCAGCCAGTCTTCAGCATCCTCACTATGTTGCCTTGCCCTTTTACAACAAGATGGCGGCGCTGTTTCAACGAGCAGACTTAGCGATTAGCCGATCGGG
>JBBRMC010000562.1:0-3181 GCA_038231055.1 Leptolyngbyales cyanobacterium | reverse complement strand
TTCGGTTTCCCAATAGGGTTCTGTGCCGTTGAGCAGGTGCCCGAAGATGCGGATCAGCCGGGTGACGTCGAAGAGGAGTTGGTTGGTTTGTCCATGTCCGTCCCAGCCGTCTCGCACTTTGTCCAGCAGGTCGGTGAGATATTGATTCCCGGAGACGCTGACTTTTTTGAATTGCTTCGGCTGGGTTGCGAGGATGGCGTCAATGCGCTCGGAGGTGAGGTCGTTGCGGCGTTGGCAATGCTCGATCAGGCGGAGAAATTCTTGGCGTTGGTCGAGGAGGGGGTGCAGCAATGGCTCGTAGTCGTTGTGAGCGTCTAGCAGGTAGCTGCCGGGTTCGAGCAGAGGAAGGCGAATGGCGTGATATTGACTCCAGTCGTCGGGGTTATCGCTGTCGATCCAAGCTTTGCGGTTGGGAAAGGTTTCCAGGTGTCCGGCTTGGAGGATGAATCCGGCTTCTCTCAGGACGATCGCGACGGCTTCGGCGAGGCGATAGGAGTTTTGTTCGTCTTTGAACCAGTACCACAGGTGAATTCCTCGACTGTCGCTGGAGCGGAGGGGGATGCAGGTAGCTAACCCAAGTCGCTCTTCGAGGGCTTGTTGGAGTTGGGGGATCGCGTAGGGGTTTTGCTTGTAGTGGTAGCGGCTGAGGGCATCGAGGTCGAGGACGAGGAACTGGGTGGAGGTTTTTGGGCGAATGGCGATTAGATTGCCGCGATGCGCGAGGCGGGCGATAGGGTAGGTGTTGATCGCTTTCCAGTCGGGTTTCTGCTGGGCTTTGGGAATGCTCGCTTGCAGGAACTGCCACGCATTGAATTTTGACCAGTAGGCATCGTCTAAGTCGGGTCGGGGGCCAGGGGCAATAGGGTTCATGCGCCGCCTCCCCAACCTTGAAGCGGTGGGTAGACGGTCAGCAGACTCTGGAGGGATTTGGGAAGACCCTCAGACCGATCCGTCTGAGGGAGATTGATAGAAGTCAGCATGGTTCTCTGTCCAAATGGGGGCGGGAGGACAGAGAGCAAGGACGGAGAGATGGGGATCACGATGCAAGCCGTTAGGTCACGGCGGCAGGATCAAGGCACGGGTGCACACAAAAACTCTCAGGAACAGTCCATCGCTCTCTGCTTCAAAGAGGCAGCGACGGGAGAGAGAACCATGTGAGAAATCTTAAAAATGCCCAGCAAACTCTATTGCCATTCGAGACAAATGAGGCATAATAAACACATGGCACTGTCAGGAACCTAACTCTTAGCCGCTCAAAGCCTTCAAGTTAGCGTCCCCGCCTCCCGTTATTAAAGTGAATATTTGAGCCTTCAAAGCCCTCTCTGTTTCAGCAGTGGGGGTTTTTGGCATCTAGGGTGCCTAGAACATAATGCGGACCTCTCGAATTGCAAGGGTGGAAACTGGGCGTGTCATGGCTGATAGCTCACGCTTCTGAAGTGAGTCTAAGTGTATCAGGACATTTTCTCTGATCTGCAATCGATCCATGACAAATTCTTCTGCAAATAGGTTTGAGTTTGACAGGAATGACTTAACCATCGCCATCCATCTCAAAAATCTTGAGGTTGTTCTCAGTTTTTACATCTGATGAGAACTCGCTGATTTTGATAGTGAGTCCAAGTTTTCCACTGACTGTCACTCGTGATTGCCCTCCTGCGACGCTCGAAACATCTGCACCGCTCGACCGAGATCCGTTTCTCCGACAAGAATACAGCGCTTTAGCAGGTCTAAGTCTAGAGTCTCTAATCCTGGTAGCTCACTCTGATCGACGCATTGATAGCCATCCTGTCTCAGGTGATAGAGCGCTAACGTACCATCTTCCCAAAACCACACCTCAGACACGCCCAACGCACGGTATTTAGGAAGTTTAGCGGTATTGCCACTGGTGAAGACGACTTCAATTGACAGATCAGGAATCGGCTTGAGACTACCAATGCAGTAAGACTCATCAGCCTGAGCAGAAGCAACTCCTTCCTTTTCTTGAGTCATGGATCGGGTTGGTTGAAAGAAAATGCCCTTTTCGATGAGAAAGGTCGTGATCAAATAACTAATAATGCTGGCGAAAATCTCGTGGTCACGTCCAGGCATAAGAATCTCGATCGTTCCCTCGTAGTAAGCCAGCTTTGCACGAGAGATCTCTTCAAACTCTCGCTGGAGCCGTTTGAATTTCTCCCACGTTCCCTGGAGAACGATGCGCTGGTCATTGGGTTTGGTGAGTGTTTGTGTCATGATCGTTAGCTTCTCTCCCTGTAGAGTTCGTCCTCCCTACTTAATCCTTGCTTTCAGTAGCAGGGGCTTTTTTGTGCTGTTTCTCCCTTGCTGCCATCGTCACTAATGCGGCTGCAAGATTAGCAACAGTTCGCACTTCTTCACTTGCCCAACCTTCTAGCGTTTCATACACGTCGTCATCGACGGATATGGTCATTCGCTTTGTCATGTCATCTGTTCTAGTTTGCATAAATGATAGCCCTCCGTTTGAGATGCAAACGATCTTATGTTACATGAGTATTTTGATTCTTATGCCATCAGCATAATATTATGCTACTTTGGCTTTCATAGATAGGCGAAAAAAGGCAGAAACGGGTTAGAGATGCCACAGAATGACCCCTCCTTTTTCATGCGCCTGAAAGCATCTCCACCAAAGGAATAAAAGCCTTGTGAACACGACCCTCAGCCCTACGATCGCCCCACTCAATCAAGCCAACTTGCCCAACTCTGCCAGCATCCGCCACGTTACGCCCATCGGTCTAGATGTGGGAAACGGTGCCATCAAGATGTATTCAGGCATGGGGCAGACCTTGATGGAGTCCTATGTTCATTACCTTCCAGAACGCGCCACTCATGCCAATCTCGGCTATGTCGAATATCTCAGCGGTGAGCGTTCTGACCTGGCAGGCAAGCAGTGGATTGGCGGACTGAACGCTTATTTTCAGTCTCCAAGCGGCGTTTATCGCGTCACCGACTCTAACGACGGCAAAACAGAACTCTGTCTGCAACTGCTGCTCAGTGCCTTAACCAGCTTGCCCTATCGCAAAGACTGGGCACTCAATCTCTGTGCTTCTGTCCATGATGGCAAAGTGTTTGGGAAAGCCATTCGCGCTGCTTTAGAAGGCGTTCATACCGTCCGGCTGTTGGGCAAGGATTCAACCGTCACGGTCACGATCGGAAAAATCTTAGAGGAAGG
>JBBRMC010000561.1:0-3181 GCA_038231055.1 Leptolyngbyales cyanobacterium | reverse complement strand
GGTTGCCTTTGTCGCAAGTCCTGGTGCAGTGCCAGACACGGATGACTCCGATAGCATTGGCGACAGCATTCGCGGAATTGAAACAAAATTAGGGCTTTTTGTATTAGTCTCTGCATCGATCGCACTGTTTATCGCCAGTTTTCTAGCAGTAAAACTGAGCTTAGTCGGAAGCACGACGCTGGGTGCAATCATAGGCGTTGTGATCTGGGCGACTTATTTTTCTGTGCTCGTGTGGCTAGGTTCTGGTGCGGTTGGCTCTTTGATTGGCACCTTTATCAAAACTGCCACCTCAGGAATGCAAGGAATCATGGGCGCAGCAGGCACCATGCTAGGGGCAAATGCAGCCAAGCATCAAGCCGTTTCGACCGTAGAAGATATCACAGCAGCCGTGCGACGAGAATTAATGGCTGGGTTCGACCCTGACACCATTCAGAAGACGCTTCAAAGTTCTCTGAGCAATCTGCAAGTGCCTCAATTGAATCTTGATGAAATTAAAGGACAGTTTGAGACACTGTTGAAGAACTCGGATCTGAGCAGTATCACAGACCGCGATGTTTTGAAAACTCTCGATCGCGACTCTCTTGTAAATCTGGTTAGCAGTCGCACAGACTTTTCTAAGCAGCAGATTGACCAAATTGTTGATCAGCTAGAAAGCGCTTTAAACAAAGTAGTCGGTCAATCAAAAAACTCGCAGGATGTGATTGAACAGTTGGCAAACTTGTTGAAGTCAGCCAAGCCTGAAGATCTCCCATCTGGAGCAATTACTGATCAACTCAATCAACTCGCCAAAACCGTTTCGGGCACCATAAATTCGGGGAGCAATTTGACCAATCGGGCATTGCAACTGGGGGTTAGTGCGCTGTTGAGTCAGGTGATGCAAAACACCAATCTTTCTGACCTGGATGTTGAGAAGATCTCTAGTCAACTGCAACACCTAAAAGGAACGCTACAAGGACAAGCCGACAAACTGGGCAAACAAATATCAGAGTCGTCAGCAAAACCGTTTAGCGTGATTCGATCTGACCTTGAAAGTTACTTGCTGTCTTCCCCGCCGTGGCACTTGAATCGGGAGACCATCAAGCAAGAATTTAGAGATGTCATCTTCGACCCGCAAGCCGATCCGAGTGCGATTCGGAAGGAATTGGAGTCTATCGATCGTAACTATTTTGTTGAGCTACTCTCGCAACGAGATGATTTTACACCTGAGCGAATTGAGGACATTGCAAGTCAGCTAGACGACATCCGAGCAGAAGTCTTCAACTCTGTGCAAACAGTGGAGACAGACGCACGATCGCACGATCTTCGCAGCCAAGTTGAGAATTATTTAACGTCAACGGGCAAGGAAGAACTGAATCCTGAGAGCATTGAGCGTGAGTTTAGCTTGCTCTTAGAAGACCCAGAAGCGGGGTTAGATGCCCTGGGCAACCGTCTAAGTCAATTCGATCGCGATACGCTGGTGAAGCTATTAGGGCAACGCGAAGACGTAAACCCCGAAGAGGCAAACCAAATCGTCGGGCAACTTGAAAGCACTCGCGATCGAGTCCTTTCTCAAGCCAAAGACGCGCAGGATCGGGTGCAGTCTGAAGCGCAAGAACTTCGCCGTAAGGTTGAAGAATATCTGCGAAACACTCAGAAAGAAGAGCTGAATCCTGAGGGCATTGAGCGCGATTTGAGAACGTTGTTTGACGACCCTCAAGCGGGACTGAGTGCTTTGAGAGGGCGGCTTTCTCAGTTCGATCGTGACACCCTAGTGCAATTGTTGAGTCAACGTCAAGACTTGAGTGAAGAGCAGATCAATCAGGTTTTAGATCAGGTTGAGTCAATTCGCGACAGTATTCTGCAAGCGCCCCAAAGGTTGGCGGGGAAAGCCAAAGAACAGTTTGACCAGACCACTACGGCGATCGCGGATTATCTGCATAAAACCAACTTAAAAGAACTCGACCCTGAAGGCATCCAGCGCGATTTGCAAACGTTGCTGAATGACCCAAAAGCGGGAACCGATGCACTGCGAGAACGGTTGTCTCAGTTCGATCGTGACACCTTAGTCAAACTGCTTACGCAGCAAGGTAACTTGACCGAAGAGCAAGTCAATCAAGCGATCGAGCAAGTGCAAACTGCCATTCGTAGCACGATCAAAGCTCCGCGTCGGTTGGCAAAACGTGCCCAAAAACAAGCACTTGAGTTCGAGACAAGTCTAGAAAACTATCTGCGAAATACTCAGAAAGAAGAGCTGAATCCCGATGGAATCAAGCGCGATCTGCAATTGCTGCTGCAACATCCTCAAAGCGGATTTGAAAACTTGGGCGATCGCCTTTCTCACATCGATCGTTCGACCCTAGTGGCGCTGCTTTCTCAACGTGAAGACATCACTGAAGACGAAGCCAATCGGATTGCTGATCAGGTTGAATCGACCTTTAAGTCGTCTGTCGAGCAAATCCAAAAAGTGCAGCAGACCGTCCAATCTGCGATCGAGGGTGTGTTTGGTAAAGTGCGTGATTATCTCGACTCGTTAGAGCGTCCTGAACTCAACTATGAAGGCATTCAGCAAGACTTTAGCAAGCTGTTTGATGACCCTCAAGCCGGATTTGAGGCACTGCGGCATCGGTTGAGTGAGTTCGATCGAGACACGCTCGTAGCGGTTTTGAGTTCTCGTGAAGATATCTCTGAGGCAGAGGCTGAGCGCATCATCGCTCAAGTTGAAGGAGTGAGAGACCGCGTATTGCATCGGGCTGAACGCATTCAGCAAGAGACTCAGAGACGCATCAAAGAAGTCAGACATCAAGCTAAAAAGCAAGCGATCGAAGCACAGAAAATGGCAGCAGACGCAGCTTGGTGGTTGTTTGGTGCAGCCTTGACATCCCTGGTAGCCTCAGCGATCGCGGGCTTCTTAGCCGTCGGGACTCACGTCTAAATTCGGTTGGGCAGATTGCGGTCTGCCCGGCTGATCATCATCTACAAACCGTTAAATCAGAGGTCAATCATGTCTACAGAAACCACACAAAATCAAGACGTTGCCCAAGTCAAGATTGAAACGACGGTCATTGATATGCCAACAGGCGACCCGATCGTGATTCAAAACACGACTGTAGAAACGCCGCCCTCTGAAGACTGGTTGAGAGACCAGGCAAGAATATCAGCGTTTTTCAATGATCCGATCGGTTATTCGTCCGAGGTTTTGCAG
>JBBRMC010000560.1:0-3182 GCA_038231055.1 Leptolyngbyales cyanobacterium | reverse complement strand
TAGCGGTGGACCCAACGTTACGCCAAACATCATCGTGTCAACCGACGGCGCTAAGGTTGCCGTTCCATTCCTCGATCGTGCTATCTCTGACGGTCGCCAAGGTATGTTGATGCGATCGCTAGACATCGACTTAGGGATGCTTCGCAGCAACGGCATCGGCTCTGATGTCTGGTTGCCCGAAAGCGGCATCGTTTACGCCTTTCGCGAAGATGCGGTTCGTGAAGATGCGATCGTCCGACCGATCTCATCAGCAGCAAAAATGGAAGACGGGACAGATTTGAGGAACCCCGCAAAACCCACCGATCCTCCGTTCGTGAGTGAGATTTCTCCTAAAGTAGTAGACTACAGACCCGATCCTGAGCGCCGAACTCATGGCTTCCGTCTACGCAACGGCTCTGAGATCAAACGCAAAGACTCACTCCTAGACGCAGCTAAAAACATTCGCGGGTTGTCCTTCTTTACTGACCAACCTGTCTTTATCCAAGGAGACTTTAATCTCCATCAAGATGGTTCAGAAGACACCGCAGGCGCTCGATTAGAGGAATTTACTGAAAAACTATCAGACACCAGTGACTATAGTGCTGCTGACTTTTATGGGCGCAAAACAACCAACTATGACAACTTCTCGGTTGCATCAAAAGACCGATGGCGACCTTCTGAGATTTTGGCAGACAGCATTGGTATCCTCTCGAATAACTTCTGTGATGGCAGCATTGCCGATACATTCGTCATTCCTGATTTGAGCAAAACAACTGTATCTGACTTCAGTCTCCTTCCTTCTGACAACTTTGACGTGAGCAACAATTCTCGCGCTCAATATAACGACCCCTCCAAAGGGTTATTTGGTCCTGGCTGTACAGGGAACGGGTTTACTTCATTCCACAACCGCAACCTACCTCGAAAAGCCCTACCTGTTACAAAGGTCGGATCTAACAATGTAAGTTGGGATTGGGTGCGCGAAAACTCCTCTGATGCAACCTTGCCTCAAAGGAGCGCTACTGCTGCAAATAACTACTGGGCTGACTTCACCTCACCCATCAAAATTTCTCGCGCAGGTCAGCCTCTGATTCAAGCCCCTCAACCTGGAGGTACCAACCTTACACAACCCGCCTTACCTCGTCCTGTTCTCTACGCAACTCGATTCCCTGCACCTTATTACACGATCGGAGACAGCGATGATGGCGGCAGAAAACTGATGTCAGCAATACAAACCAGGGTCAACTCGATTGTAGTGAGTGGGATCGTTCCATCCCGTAAAAATCAATCCTATGGAGGTCTGCATAACTTCCCACGCTTCCTTGAAGACTGGGGTGATAGACCTCTAAACTTCGCAGGTGCCTTCTTGCAGCTTAGTTTTAGCAACTACGGAACTGGACCTTACGAATCTGAAGCATGGGAGATTGGTGATACGACATCTACCAGTCAAAACATCCAATACTACATGCCCCCAAAACGTCTCTGGGGCTACGACGTGGGGCTACAACTGAGTCCGGCAGGTCCCGCCGCCACTCGGTTTGTCACCTCCAGCAAGAGCCGCAACGAGTTTTACAACGAGCCTCCTGTCAACGACCCTTACATCAATCTGCTTTGCAAAGCCGCCAAGAACATCACCGACAAAAATTTTGGACCTAATGACCCCGCAAAAGTCAATTGTCCTAGCTAATTCAGGAGCCTGAGATGTCACTCACACCTACCCAAAAACGGCTTGCTCCCGGTATAACCCTCAGATTTGCTCTGGGTTTAACCCAAAAGATGGCAGTCTCTAGCCGACACCCCGATCGGGGGTTAACCCTGATCGAAGGGCTGGTCGCGATTATCATCGTCTCCATTACTCTGGTTAGCATCACGCCTCCCATTTTCTGGGCAACAGGTACCCGCGTGCAAAACCGCCGAGCCGAGCAAGCCCTGCAACTCGCCCAAGGCGAAATCGATCGAGTCCGCACAGTTATGGATCAAGGCAAAGCCACGATCAATTTACTCCCTCCTGTCCCTTCTGCCTTGACTGACAATAACCTTCGCAGTGCCAACATTGCGGCTCCTACTATCCCTAAAGATACTAACGTCGTCACCGTAAACCCACAATGTACCAACCTGGATGATGGCAAAGCGCCCGATAGTACTCAGAAATATCTTCAGGTTAATACTGACCCAAATCCTGAGAATGCCAAAGACTGTAAGGCTAATTTTCTAGTTCAAACCTTTCGCAGCAAAGGGATTGACGAGAATGGAGGCGATCCAAATACTACTGGACTTATTCCGGTTGGGTTTGTGATGGGAGTTAGAGTCTACTCGATCGTGGCTGAATCTAATTTAAAGGCAGGCAAAGGTTTGACGGAGCAAGCTAGTTTAAAAGGCACCAATGGGCTTGGAAATCAATTAACCCGTCCTCTAGCCGTTCAATATTCCACGATCGTCCGCAGCAACGCCAGCCAAAATCTAGATATTTATAGAAAATTGTGCCCCACTCCCGGCGCAGGGCAGTGCTAGGTCTCGATTCTTACATCTCGTGTTGGTCGATCGTATAGAAGGCTTGAATCAGGTTGAAAAACAATGGCTAGACAATGGTTGAAACAAGTAAGTCAGTGCCTCCGCCCATCTTCTAAAAGGCACAAATCAAGAGGGTTTACGCTGATCGAACTTTTAGTCGCAATGGTGATTGGAAGCATTATCACCAGCGTTTTGCTCTTTTTGGTGGTGCAGCTATTGCAGACCAGCCAACGAGAATCTGCTCGGAGCGACACTCAACGAGAAATGCAAATGGCACTCGACTATATCGGGCGTGATTTGCGTGAAGCCGTTTATGTCTACGATGGCAAATGTCTAGCGAGTACCCCTCCATCAGATGGTTCGTGCGCTGGCTTACTCAAAGCTGACTCTCTCCCTGCCGCCATTTTACCTGGAGCGAATAATCTTCCTGTTCTGGCATTCTGGCGGGTTGATCCTCTACCTCCAAAGATCGACAAACTTTGTCAAGACAATGCCAAGGCATTCTCCGAAAAAAATAAGACAGCACAAGACGCAGCTCTTATCCCAATTAGCGGCATTCCCTGCGTTTCGCGTCGAATGTATACGCTGGTCGTTTATTCCTTAAATTGGGCTACTGGCAACCAATGGCAAGGTAGAGCCAGAATTACGCGCTATCAAATGCCCCAATATAGCTTTAGTGCAGCAACTGCTAGTGC
>JBBRMC010000559.1:0-3197 GCA_038231055.1 Leptolyngbyales cyanobacterium | reverse complement strand
TGCGAAGACGTGTGACTTGGCTAAGTTTGGGCGGTTTCATCGCGCCATGTTAGAGCAAGGAGTTTATCTCGCCCCTTCTCAGTTTGAAGCTGGATTCACATCTCTGGCTCACACCGATGAGGATGTCGATCGCACGATCGCTGCTGCAAAAGCCGTGATGTCTCAACTCTAAAGTTCAGTAAAAAAATCAGCAGGGTAGGCGGCGATGTCAAGTTGTCTTCTGCCCTGCTTTTTGATGAAATATAATCTTCTGTTTAGCTAGAAAGATATGATCGTGTCGCTGGTCGAAACTCAGGTTCACACCCGTTTAAATGACTCAGCCCTAATAAAACGGGTTGGTGGAGCGGTACAGCCTGTTCTTAACCAGTTTGGGATAGGTCAAGTCACAAAAGTGGCTATCAGCGGAAATGATCTGATCAAGTGGAATAGGTAGACTCTCACGAGTTTTCCCCTCCGCAGAACCGTGCGTACAAGTTGCCAAGTACACGGCTCCCAGCACCTTTGAGTGACTCATCAGACGCTCTCTCTTGGCACAATACTCTGTGCTCTGGAACTCCGTTTACCTTTCGGTATCTAACTTTCATCCCAGCTTAAAGTTCACTCTGACTTTGACTCTCCAGTTGCCTGCCCCACGTCTGCCATCTTTCGATGTAAGCATTGACTCTATCTGCCCGGTTATCATTTCCCGTTGTCTTTCGACTGACAGCCTTCGCTTCTTGGGACATCTTTTCCCACTGAGGAGTTAGTTGACCTCACGATCGCCCGACTATGAAAATCATAGACCTCATTGGGGTTTCCACGTTTCACAGTGGCAAGCAGCGACTGGGGAGGGTTCTCTCTTTACCCCGGTGGCGAGGTGTCTTCATCTGCGAGGCGAAAGGCGCAGGGTCTCATGCCACATCCCTTTTGGGTTCAGTGTATCAGCCATTTCACTGAGCTACCGTAACGGGGCTTCAATAAGAGTTCACTTGCGTTAACCCGTCCAGTCTTCCCCTAGCCTGGAAACTTCATTCGGCTAGAAGCATCCTTAGGCATTACCCGCTAGCTGTGAAACCCTGCCGTTACCAGCAACGCTCCTTTGGGTGGGGATAGAGTTAGACACTACTCTAGAGGAGTCGGCTCCTCACTTACTCACTGCGACTTCGTGTCGCACTTCGCCATCAGTAACTAGAACGGATGACGGAACGAGGGGAGCGGTTTCTCTATCATTCCGTCGTTTTTGATTAACAGGTGCAGCCTTTATGTCCACAGTCGCCGTGCCCATTGGGATGCCCATCAGCACACGCGTCGCTGCAATAGAGTTTGTCGTTTTTTTGAACTGCGCCTTCTGTAGAGACGATACAAAGGCAAGGCTCACACGCACATTTCATTTGGCTAACGGCAGTCATTGTGAATATCCTCTATAGTTCGTTCTTATTAGAATATATGAACAGCCATTCAGATGTCAATTAAATAAGAAACAGCAGGGAGCAGTCAAAGCCGCTCCCTGCTGTTTCTTCTCAAGCGTTATTCTTCCTCTTCGTCCTCTTCAGATTCTTCTTCAGAAAATAACTCATCCACAAGTTCTTGCGCTCGATCGTCAGAAATCTTGAGAGCCAGACGCAAATCTTCCAGATACTCCTCTTCTGCCTCAGGCACGTCTCCATCGACCGCGACAACCGTCACTGCTACGGTATAGGCTGCTTCTTGGAGGTCGTTATCAGACAATGACTCGATCGCTTGAGAAAACGCTGCATCAGCGCCTTCTTCTTGAACCATCACGTTCACTTTTGAGCAAAGCTCTTGCAGGTCTTCATCCGAATACTCCTCGTATAAAGATAATCCTATACCTGAGAGCAAATCATATAACGCGTGACCTTCCTCATCGTTGATGCTGTCGCCATCTGCGAAGGCAGAAAAAATAGCGATCGCCGCGATCGCGACTTCTGGTTCTAAAGCGACTTGACTTTGAGTTCTTCCGCTAGGAAACCGACGCTTAGGCATAATTCCTCTTTTGATTGAGTGGTTGCTGGGTCTAATGGTTTTTGGGATATCCTTAGACCGCGCTTATTGTGCCCAAGTTGTGATCAAACGATCGGTTGGTGGTTTAGCGGTAATTGTTGAACTGCAACGCCATGGGATAGTCTTCTTGTTTTAATCGCTGCATAACGGCTTGCAGATCGTCTTTGTCTTTGGCAGACACGCGCACCGCATCGCCCTGAATCGAGCCTTGCACCTTCTTAAATTCGTCTCGAATCAGTTTTGTGATTTGTTTAGCGACTTCTTGGCTGATGCCTTTTTTGAGCTTAATTTCTTGCCGAACTCGGTTGCCGCTAGCAGACTCAACTTTGCCGTAGTCAAACATCTTGAGCGACAAATTGCGTTTAGCAGATTTTATTTGCAAGATCGTCTGAATCGCATCTAGCGTGAATTCGCTGTCGGTGCTGACGACAATCGCATCTTCACCCAATTCCAGAGTGGTTTTGGTGTCTTTAAGGTCATAGCGAGCAATGATCTCACGATTGGTTTGGTCAACGGCGTTGACGAGTTCCTGGCGATCAAAGTCGCTGACCACATCAAAAGAAAAAGTTGAAGCCATAAGAAATTAGGGAACAAGGGGCGGGGATCAGGGGCGTGAATCACTATCCCTTAATAGTGCTGGTAATGCTGGCTGCGATCAAGGTGAAAATGCACACTGACCCAAGCGCAAACATCAGAGATCGTAGTAAAGGCACGTTAAAAATGTAAGCCGCCGAGTAGAGTAACCGAATTGGGAGATAAGCGATCGCTGCCCAAGCTACTGACTCGGAGGTTTGACCTGTGACATATGCCATCAGTGCTGCAATGCTAAACAGCATGAACGACTCCCACGAGTTTTGATGCGCCCACGTTGCCCGTTGACCAAAGCCAGGTAGTTTGTCAAACGCAGCACGAGGAGCCGCCATCATAGTTTTGTCGTAGCCAGTGGTGACACGGGCATATCCCACCACTACAAAGGGGAGATAGACCAGAACGGCGGCAGCCGCGATCGCTCCTAACAAGATCGTCTCAGTAGACAGTCCAAACACACTCATGAAAGTTTCCTAATCGAAATAAAATAACGTCACAATTTTGCGCTGATCTTCTGCATCTTGGCAGGTTTGCAGCAGCGTCCGACTGTCGTGAAACGCGAACCCAATTAACTGCTGACACCGAGAAATAATTTCCTGGTTACACAG
>JBBRMC010000558.1:0-3200 GCA_038231055.1 Leptolyngbyales cyanobacterium | reverse complement strand
CCTGACCGGTCAAAGAATTGCGCCACAAAATGTCGGCTTTGCCATCACCCGTGAAGTCGCCAGTGCCCGCAATCTGCCAGCTTGTCCCTGGGTTCGCTGAAACAAAGCCCGTCCCCGCTAGCAGGGTGGTGCCGTCCATCTCCCAAATCGAAACCTGACCTGTAGACGAGTTGCGCCACAAAATGTCGGCTTTCTTGTCCCCGTTGAAGTCGCCTGTCCCTGCAATCTGCCAGGTTGTCCCTGGATTGGCTGCAATAAATCCCGTTCCTCCTAGCAGCGTGGTGCCGTCCATCTCCCAAATCGAAACCTGACCTGTGGAAGAATTGCGCCACAGGATGTCTGATTTCCCATCGCCGTTAAAGTCATTTTTGACTTGTACGCCAGGAGGTCTAATATTAACGTTGGTACTGCCAGTAATTTGGACAGTGGGGTCTCCCGCGGAGCCGCCATACTCTACCACATAGCCTTGGATAGCGGAGTTATTATAGGCATAGTCGTTCCAATCACCAGCGGGAAAGATGTGCGTGTAGCGCTCAGTACCACCGAAGTTGTTGGGTTCTCCAGGTTGCCAGTTGCTATAGGCTCCTGGAACCGCACTTCCTCCATTTAGCCCATTCCAGAAAGCCTGCCCCGCTTCAGGACCCGTCACCCAACTCCAAGTTGAACCGATCGCGCTATTAGGATCAGTGGGATCAACGGAGTCACTGCCTCCAAGCCAACCGATGCCTTGAACCTTGCCAGCGACGAAAGCATTTTCACTAGCAGAGGTGAGGGTTGCCAGATAGCCTTTCAGCCCAAAAGAAGTCGAAGCAGCGGCAGCGTCGCGGGCTTGAAACCAGGTATCTCCTGATGCACTAACAAACTGGTAGAAGTGACCATTTTCAGGGTTAGCTAAGTTAGTACCCAACGAGAATTGAATGCCACGAGGGGTAGTGGTATCAGCGGCATTTGTGTCTTGATAGGTAACTTGTTGTAAAGCAGTTTGATAAGCCGCAACCGCAGCAGTGCCACTTAAGCTCAAGATGCCTGAGGTGGTGTTGTAAGACCAATTCAGACCGCCAACTGTGCCAGAGGTGCCGCTTTGCCCAGAGATGCCTAAACGATCGTTGGCGCTATTAAAGTTGCTAGTAATCGCAACCTGTGCCCCAGTCAGTGTTTCACCAACTGTGGTTTCAGCGATCGTCAGCCCTGAAGAAACCACAACTGCAATGCCACCCGCAACAGAATTTGCAGAGGAACTGGGAACCGTCAGCGTTGCTAAAACATTTTGATAGGCTGCTTCTGCTCTCGATGTAAAGACATCGGATGCTTCAATCGTTCCCGTGCTGTATTCCAGCGTCCAGTCACCGCCCAGTGCTTTGGCTCCTGTCAGGTTGGTTGAAGCGGCAACATCTGCCCCTGTGAGTTGGGCAATTGCCTGCACAAAGGCTTTACCTTCAGGGGTAGCGGCAACATCGCACCCATAGAGCAAGATATCGGCTTGGGGTGCGAGTGCTTTTGACCAGGTTTGCAGTTGATTTGCATAAGTGCCTAAATCGCCCAAATCTAGCTTGATTTTGCTGAAGTCTAATGCTGCGGCGTTCCCATGAGAAACGATGCCGAGGCTAGTGATGCCCGTCTGCCCCGCCAATACGTCAGTGATCTGAGCGATCGCGTCTTCACCTGAGCTAAGTACGTGTACTTCTGTCCCTGCTTTGACTCCAGCAAGCAGTTGCGTATAGTCAGAAACACTGGAGTCAACAAAAAGCAGCGAGGAAGAACGAGAGACGATCGCCGACTGAGGAGCAATAGAGAGCGGAGAATTAGTAGCAGGCGTGAGAGGGAGTAGCGGTTGATCGAAAACGGATGCAGAATTAGTGTTCACGATTGGTTCTACTGAAGTTTACAGAATTAGTCGAAGATAAATGCCTCAAACTCAACCTTTGAATGGCTTAATGATTAGGGATTGAGTTTAGGGTAGGAAAATCTCCAAACTGGAGAGAATTATCATCATTGGGCGATCGGAATCCGTCAAGAATGCAAAGAATTAGAATCTGAGAATTCAGTGCCACTTCGGTTGACAGTTCTAATCTTGTTGCCTTTGAAAATAATACATGAGTGAATACAGGTCGAAACCAACAAACTTTTACACGTAGGCGAGAAGTATAAATTTCTTCTTCACAAACCTACTTCACCGTATTTTCAAGGATATAAGCTACAGCATAGGCTGTTTTTTTACTTAGGTTGCCATGATTGAAATCATGAGTTTAGAACGGTAGTTCTCTTTACTCATGCTTGTCTCAGAGCAAATCGAACCTAGCTGCTTGGGTGAGCTATAACCTTGATATAAGGTATCAGATGAGCACATTGCTCGATAGAGATGAGTCACTCCACTTCGCTTCTTAACTCTGTTTGCCATTTCTTGCCTTCCTGAAATCTTGCACCAGCCTCTTCGCTGCGATTCTGTCCTGCCCTGGAATAAAAATCACGGGCGGGTGAATGCCAGAAACGAGGAGTTTTAATCAGGTGCAAGATCTCAGCTTCTGCTCTGGCGGTTACTGCAACGCTTAAAGAACGTCTTGCGACTCGGTTAAATTAGCTGTTCAATACCCATTCGTTCCTCTACCCATTACAATGAGAAAAGTTCACTGCGACGTTGGTGACTGCCAATAATGTTTTATGATCTTGCTTTTCAATAAGGGAATCTAATTACGTCTGGCAGCAGTAGACCGGGCTTGTACCCGGAAACTTTAAGCCCAACGATCGACTCCCACCTGGTCTCGCACCAGGTCAAAAACTGAGGTAAAACGGCGTTGCGGTGAACATCTATCGAATGGCTTCCCTTACTATGATTAGTGGGGGAATTTTTGTTGAAATCTCTCAGCAAAATCATAAAACCGTTAATGTGATAGTTTTATAACATTTAGTGATTTATCTTCATTTAGGGTGAGAGGTGGGTCGCATAACTCATGAGCAAAATAGTCTAGAATACAAGGATCGAGATGCTAGCAAATTGCCACATTTGTGCCCTTTTTTCTACTAAGAAACAGCACAGCAGAGCCAACATTTCTTTACCTTTTTTTAATTAAACAATTAATTAGGTCGAAACTGAATCTTGAATTTAAACCAGTTGCTACGGTCTATCGTCGTCCCATTCCCAGCTAAAATCCTCAAGCTAGAGAGTGGATTGACGTTAATTCATCAACAGGTTCCTGGTACTG
>JBBRMC010000557.1:0-3202 GCA_038231055.1 Leptolyngbyales cyanobacterium | reverse complement strand
ATTTCTACGATCGATCGTCTTCAACCAGATTTGATTATCTGTTGTGGAATGGCAGAAAGCCGTCTAACTTTGACGGTGGAGTCAAACGGCAAATTTCAGGGCAGTGTGTTGAAAACTCCAATTGACTTAGATGCTCTGATTAAAGGGACGATCGCAACCCAAATCAGTCATGATGCTGGAGATTTTGTCTGCAATCATCTTTACTACTCGGTCTTATCGCACCTTCGAGAGATGCCATCCCGTGCTTTATTTGTTCACGTCCCATTGCTTAATGAACAAAATTTAGATAGTGTGATGCATGATTTTTTGACAATCGTTCATACACTCAATCGCGAGAATGTCGTGAGCGATCAACGTCGCCCTTATTTCTAATCCAAAATTTCTACCGTTCCCCTCTGACCATCAATACGGACTGATTGACCATCTCTCAGAAGGTTTGTTGCATTTTGGACATCCATCACCGCCGGGATTCGATATTCACGAGCTACGATCGCGCCGTGGGACAACCGACCCCCGACTTCTGCAATCAGTCCACCTGCTCTCGCTAGCAGTGGTGCCCATCCAGAATCTGTATAAGGAACGACGAGGATTGTTTCTCGATCGATGTCTTCTACAGTAGAGAGCGATCGCAGCACTTTAATGCGTCCTTCGACTTGTCCAGGGCTGGCTCCAATGCCTTGCAATTGCTGCGAAGACTGCCAGTTTTCTAAAACGGGAGTGGGAGGATCATCGCCATAAACAATTTCTGAAATCGACTCAAGCTGCTCATCTTTTTGAAATCTCGATCGACGTTGAGTAATGATTTGAGAAATCCGGTTGAGGATTGTTTGATTAAGATTCACGGCTTGCCGGATTTCTGCTAACTCTAAAAAGAAGATATCTCCAGGCTGAGTAAGCACTGCCGATTTTAGCCAATTAGCCTCTAATGCAACAAAGCTCCATCGTAACTCTGCTAACAACCGACTATAAACCTCTGTCACTCGTCCCTTTAAACTAAACCGACGCTGAACCAATCCAGCCTTTGACCGAACTGCTTTGGGCTGAGGTGGCGGATTCAAACAAAATTGTGCAAACAACTCTCGAACAGGGTGAGAATCTTCTCTCCACGTTGGCACTGCGATATCCGTTCCTACCTCACTTAAATAGTCATAACGATTCAAGATTTGGCTAAAGCAATTGAGAATATCTCGACCCTCAACCGTTCTCTCTAGCATTTCAAATAGTTCTAAACTGTTTAGAGATTGTGTCTCTGTTGAATTGATCCATCCACTACTGAGTAAATTATCACGAGCGATGATCGCTAATGCTTGCAGCGATCGCAATGCTGCTAACTCTGGTGTATCTCCGTTATCGATTTGCCCATCATCGACCTTTAAAATTGCCTTTCGTAGTGCTGCACTCAACGGAGCAAAAATGCTATAAAAAGTCGCCACTTCTAGTAATTCAAGAATTAAATTGATTCGCTCTAGTAGGTGAGAATTAGATAGCTCGACAGCAGGCTGCACCGAAACTTGTTTGAGAAATGGAGAAAACTTGTCTCGATTGTCTCGCCGAAAATTCTTCTCAAGTTGTAGTTCTTGACCCACCAATCGTAGTAGTCCTGGGGCGTTGCGAAGCGTTGACTTAAACGGGGGCTTACTAAACGCTGCCCCTCTCGTGAGAAACTCTAAACTTTCAGGAGGCAATCCCATCCGGCGAAAAAGCTGACCCAAGAGGGAAGCATTAAAATAGGCACGAGAATAGTGCAATGTGGCGGTTTGGTCAAAATCAAGTCCTTGAGCGCGATCGCCGAGCACGATCGTGAAAATTTTTCCCCAAACTCCACAAGTCAATGGGCGATTAATCGACCACGTAAGCGGACGAATCAACCCAGGAATGACTTCAGACGCAATCTTGCGCGTCCAAATCGGCAGTAGCGTTGTAATCGATCGAGACTGCAATATCCATAAAGTCTGACCATCATACGTCCACTCCACATCTTGAGGAACGCCGTGATATTCATTTTCAAGACGACGCGCCAAAAAAGCGACCTGTTGCACCAATCGCAGTGGAGTATCACCCGACCCATTCACCTCTAGAACCTGGTGATCTGACAAGACCCAATCGGAATCAGGTGGTAAATCGGGTACCTGAACCTCATAGGCTTCTGGAGTCACCTGTCCTGACACGACAGATGTTGCACCTCCTGGAAGCGCCTCGATCGCAACCGCGCTCCCTTGTCTAGCAATTGGATCGCGACTGAACGCAACTCCAGAAAATGCGCCTCGAATCTGCTTTTGAATGAGCACAACCATTGAAGCATCCGGCACTCCTTGATCGCGCCGATACTGAACTGCCGATGCCTGATGATAAGACTCTAAACACCTTGTGATCGCGGGCAATAATTCTTCTCGCCGCGTGATTCCCAAAATGGTTTGATATTGTCCGGCTGCTGAAGCTGACTCAGAATCTTCTCCGATCGCTGACGATCTCACGACTAATGGCTCTGCCTCAGACGGCTGAAGAAATTCGATTAACGGCACAGGATCATCACCTGGGAACAGTACCCAACCCTCCGGCACGGGATAGCCCGATCGCTTTAAATAAGATAAGGTTGCCGCTTTTTCTCCTGCCTTGTGAGGTGATAGAGCTTGGTCAAGAGAGATGAGCGCTCGATCACCCCGAAAAAATTTAAACATAGATTGAGAATTCTTCTGTGCAGCTTCAGATTTCATTTCTAAGTCATCTGGAAGCTTTTGGTAAACCCATCCTAAGAGACAACCCAAGACGATCGTCATCATAATCAGCGCTGTGTCCTGAGGATGGCGCAAGGCTGTGATCAAAGGAAACAAAATTAGAATGCCAACTCGACCCTGAGTGCGCTCTCGAAAAATCGTAAAGCCGATGCCACCAATCAAAAAAACGAGCAGAGCAGAGACTGGATCGTGTACTGCATAGCCCCAAACAACATTTGTGGTTCCTGCGCCTTTACTTATCCAATAACGACCAAACACGAGCGCAATCAATGCTATGATCTCCCACTCAGCATTCTCAGGAAAAAAGGCACGAGCTAGTAAAACGGCTGCAATTCCCTTTATCGCCTCCGAGAGAACTGCTAAAATCCCTACCAATCGTCCACCATGATAGAAAGCGGCTGAGACACTCACATTTCCAGTGCCAAGATTCTTCAACCGCTTCCTGGTCATTCCATAGGTGAGCCAAT
>JBBRMC010000556.1:0-3207 GCA_038231055.1 Leptolyngbyales cyanobacterium | reverse complement strand
CATAGTCTACAGAATCAGCAGAGCCATCAAATAAGACATCAATCAATGGCAAAACCCATGACAAAGCTCCCCAAGTTTGAGAGTTTTGCAGAGTAATCAAGCGCGTGGGTTCACCTGTCCCAAAGGAGGCGACGATGAATTGATCGAGTCCAACTTTGAGCGAGTCGGGCTGAGAGTCATTCATTCTCACCACTTCAGCGATCGCGCACGCAGTTGGATTGTTAGCCACCACGCCACCATCAATCAGCGGCACCCGTCGCCCTTCAATCTCAGTCACATGAGCCGGAAAATAGACGGGAGCTGATGCCGACGCTTTACAGATTTCCCAGATAGGAATGTGGTTGTATTTGGTGTAAGTGTCGTTTGCAGGGTCGTCGGACGTTCTCATAGTTTTAAACACCAACGCCTCTCGATTTGCCAAGTTATAGCTCGTGATCAGCGTCGGCACTTGCAACTCGCCGAATCGTCGATCGCCAAACACGCTTCTCAAGAACGATTCCAATCCTTTTGCGTCATAGCGAGGTGCATCAAATCCCTGGGTAAAAAATCGCAGAATCCGACTCCACAATCGGGCAGGTGGAAGCGGAAAAATTTCTTGAGAGCGATCGCGATAGAGATCTACGATCGCGCCTGTGCTCATACCAGATGCCAAAGCGCAAGCCGTCAGTGCCCCAGCAGAGGTGCCTGCAATCAGGTCAAAAGATTGACCGATCGGGGTGCCCAGTTTTTGCTCCAGACGATTAAGCCAGACGGCAGTTACTAACCCTCGCACTCCACCTCCACTAAGCGCGAGAATCCGATAGGTTTTGGGAGTCACCATGTTATCCTCTCCTGCTTTTTGTCTACCTAAAGTCTATGGCTGCCTTGGCGACCTCGCCTAACTGCAACCCTGGCGGATAGGCTCCTTCTTCTTTTATCTGCTTAATTGCCGCATCAGAAATAGGCAAATTCATTTTTTTGGAGAGCGATCGCACCACATCGCCTCGATCGATCACGCCCGAAATCGCCCCAGCAGGTGACAGCACAGTCACTCGAGGAAGTGCTTTCGTTTCCATTAAGTGAATCACATCGACTAAAGACGTTAATTCTTGCACCGAGGGAATCTCAGACAACGGTTTGACAATGCTAGATAGGGTTTGAGTGTCCCACTGGCTGCGCTCGATCGTTTGCAGCACATCTGCTTCGACCATGCCACGATAACGCCCATCGGATGCCGCAAAATAAATCGGGGCACGAGTCGCACTCAGCAAATAATCATCGGCAAACTGACGGAGTGTTAACTTAGCCTCCACCACTCGAAACTCACGAGTCATTGCATCTTGAGCTTTGAGGCTGAGAAGAGTTTCTTGAAGATCAGTGAGTCGATCGTAAGCTGTTGCGTTTTGCACAACAAACCAACCGATCAGCGCGAGATAAAATCCTGTAAAGGCGGGAATCACCTGTCCCAATACGCCCAAAATGGCGGCTGTGATCGCTAAGCTGCCCAAAGTTTTACCCGATAGCGCCGCCCAGTGAACGCCTTTAGAAAAACTTCCGGTCAGCTTCCACACGATCGATTTCAAGACCAGTCCGCCATCTAGCGGCAACCCTGGAATCAGGTTAAACAGCATCAAGACTAAGTTGATAGCAGCAAGTCGTTGAGTCAACACCTCAACCGGACTGTTGACCGGAAGCACTACAGAAAGCAGACTCAACAAGACAAACAGGCTGAAGCTAACAAGCGGACCCGCGATCGCGACTTGAAAGGCTTTGCCGGGGGTCTTGGGTTCTTGCTCGATCGCGGCAATGCCCCCAAAAAAGAATAGCGTAATCGACTTGACTTGAATGCCCTGTAGTTTGGCGACCAGGCTATGACCTAACTCATGCAGCAGTACTGAGGCAAATAACAGCAATGCCATCATTAGCCCGGTGCCCCACGCGATCGCCGCTCCCCATTCTGGATGATTTTGCTGAAATAACAAGCCATCTGACAGGGTGATCAGAGCCAGCACAAAAAACCAAGACGGGTCGATTAATAGAGGGATTCCAAACAAAGAACCCGCGCGCCAACTTGACTGCATGAGAGGTGTCCTAACTCGTCGAAGCCCTAAACAAATCTAGAGCTATTCTTTCAGGATAGTTGAGATAAGAGAGGAAAGGGACAAACGAAAGGAGGAGGATGAGCAAGTCTGGACTTATGGACTGGTCGATCGGGTCAGCTAGACGCGGGAGAGGCATCAAGACTCGCGGATGAGAGGCAATCACCCATTGATGAGAATCAGACAATCATCAGCCAGAGGCAAGCCCTCGTGACGGAGGGGCAAAGACTTGCCTAAGACATTCATAGACTCATCAGTGAAGTGCAAAGACTCGCTGATGAGATGTAAAGACTCGCTGATGAGTTCTGGTAGCTGAGCCGCGAGGGGATGATGGAGTCAGGCGACTGATCCGGGCGCGGCTGTGTCTTTGGGAGCTTTGGCGCGGGAAGCTTTGAAGCGTTCGCCTAACTGCTCAGCGATCGTCTTCAGTCCGGGGGTCTTTTTGGCGGCGGTTTTTACATAGTCGTAGACGGTGAGGCTACTGGTCATGGCTTCACTGCTGACTGCCATCAGGGTGTTGTCTACTTTTTCGCTCAGTTGTTGAAGTCTGAGGTGAACGTCGGTCAGGGTTGCGGCGAGTTGATAATCGCTGCTGAATTCGTTGAGGTCAAAGCTGGCGGGCAGAATGTCGGGGTTAGACTGGGCGACGGTAAGGCTATTGCTGACAAAGGCGAGGCTTTTGTTGCCCATCTTGAACAGTTTGCGGCGTTCTTCGACGGTGAGGTGCACCAAGAAGGGGAGTTTAGTTTCGATCGTCGCTAGGGCAGCTTTGATCTCTCGAAGGTCGGCTTCGGTGAGTTTAGCGGAGATATTTTGGTAGGACATGAGGTAAACAATCGTGTGAGGTAATGTCTCGTTTAAGAGTGCCCCGGTGGGTGGGCGATCGCACCTCATCGCCCCTTGACTCATGCCTGTTTTCTTGAGGAGAGATAAAATTTGGGGTAGGTCTTTTCTCAATGTCAGTGAGTACAGCAGCTTATGACTTTTACCCCTTTAACAAATGCTGAGGAAGACTCTACTCCTACTCTTACTGGGAAAGGAGAGCCGTTGGATCGCATCATCCAGACTTTAAAAGCCCTCTTGCCAGAGTTGCACGATCGCTATGGGGTGATCTCGCTGGGTGTGTTTG
>JBBRMC010000555.1:0-3208 GCA_038231055.1 Leptolyngbyales cyanobacterium | reverse complement strand
GCGATTAGGGCGCGATCGCATTGGACGAGTGCCGTTGTATTGGACTTGTGTAGATCATGTGATCTGGTTCGCGACTCAATTGCGGTTGCTTTTACCAATCATTGAGCCTACCGTTAGCATTCCAGCTTTGTATGGCTATTCATGTTTCTCGTATGTTCCGACTCCATTGACGGTGATCGAACAAATTTTTGCAGTTCCGGCAGGGGTGGAGTTGGTTTGGCGCGAGGATATCAATCCCGTGGAGGAACCGAATCAGCAATCACCGTGGCGAGAATCGGATGATTTAATCTGGGATGAAACCGAGGCGATCGAGCAATTGCAATATCTGCTCAAAGATGCGATCGCGGCTCAAGTGGCTGACTTACCCGATGAACCTGTTGGCGTGTTTTTGTCGGGCGGCATCGACTCGTCGATCGTGGCGGCGTTGTTGGTGCAGGCGGGGCTAAAAGTCCGGGCGTATGCCTTAGATTTTGGAGGTGAGGGATATTCCGAATTGCCTTATGCTCAACAGGTCGCGGACTATTTACACATTCCTCTAACGCGGGTGATGGCAACTCCTAAACGATTAATGTCGGTTTTGAGAGAAACCGCTCGATCGCTAGATGCGCCTTATGGAGACGGAGTGACGGCTCCTTTGTTTTTGCTCAATCAAGCGGCGGCTCAAGACACCAGTGTCGTATTTAATGGCGAAAATGGCGACCAGCTATTTGCAGGATGGACAAATAAACCCCTGATTGCCAATGCTGTTTATAATGCTGAGAATCCAGCGGGAACTGAGGCATTTAATCAGCAATATTTGCGGACGTTTCAGCGATTTTATGGATACGAATCACAGATTTTTGCACCAGAGGTTTATCAGCAGATTCAAGCGATTAATTTGGGCGACCATTTAAGTCCCGCTTTAGAGTCAGACTCGTCTCTATTAGCTCGGTTGCGTCGGGCTTCGCTGATGCTCAAAGGGGCACAAAATATTCAGCCACGAGCCACGGCGTTAGGCTTCGCGCATCGGCTGTGGACTCGATCGCCCTTCTGCGATGCCGCCTTAACTCAATGGGCATTTCGACTGCCCGGAGAACTGGTTTTGCAGGGTGCGTGTGAAAAATATATTCTCAAACGAGCGGTCGAATCGTGGCTGCCTGCGGAAATTGTGTGGCGCGAAAAACGAGGAATGGGGGTGCCGCTTAGATCGGGCTATTATCAAGAACTGTGGTCAGAGATTGGAGACTGGCTGAATCCAGGTGTGTTAAAGCGCGAGGGACGCTGGCAGCCCCATCTTGCCGAACACATGATGTCAGGAAAATTGGGAGTTGCGATGCAAGATCGCTATTTGGGTAATAATCTCTGGCTGTTGCTGATGTGGCAAGCCTGGAGGGTTGAAGTGTTGGGCGAACCAGTGGGAAAGCGATCGTGGGATCATCCGTTTTGGCTCCCGCCCTGGTTAGGTCGTCAGATCTGGAGGGCACAGAAGATGAGGACTCAAGGATGAATCTGCCATTTTCTAAGTCTTTGATGCAAGAATTGCTGTCTATCTACGGGTCGCCGCTCTATGTGTATGATGGCGATCGTTTTCGGCAAACCCTTTCGCATATTACTGAGGCGATTCCTTATCCCAAGACTCGCTTTCACTTCGCCAGCGTCACGAATGGCAATATTGCCCTGCTGAAAATTGTTCGAGAAATGGGCTGGGGACTTCATGCCAACACACCAGGAGACGTTTATTTAGGCTTAAAAGCAGGATTTGAGCCAGATCAGATTGTCTATAGCGGCAGCAATTTGAATACTGAGGATATTCAGCAACTATTAAGCTGGAAAATCACTAGATTGAATTTAGATAGTACGTCTCAGTTACAGTTATTTTGTAAACTATTTCAGTCAGAAAACACATCGTCTGAAATAAATTTAGGGATTCGCTTAAATGCCCCTGAGATCACTGGAGATAGCCGAATTGGAATCAATCCAACAGATTTTTTGGACGCGATCGCGATCACTCAAAAAGCAGAGTTAAAGATCACAGGCTTACATTTCTATCGAGGTACAGGAACGAATGCAACAACCGCCTTTACACAAGTGATCGATGATGTGATTGCGATCGCTCAAAAACTCCCCGATTGGCGATCGCTCGATTTTGGCGGTGGTTTTGGTTATCCCTATCACAAAGACGGAGCCGCCTTTAACTGGCAAGCCTTTGGGACAACATTAAGCCAGAAGTTAAGTGCTATCCAGCCAGAAATTGAGTTAATCATTGAACCGGGGAGAGCCGCGATCGCGCAGTGTGGCACCCTACTCGCGCAAGTCGTCTCAGTCAAATGGCAAAACCAAAAACAAATTGTCGGAGTCGATACCACCGTCGGAAATCTCTCGGTTCCGTCAGTGCATGGAGGCTATCGAGAAATTGTCACCTGGGCTAACGATCAGCCTCACTATCTGACCGATGTTTGTGGCAATACAACTTATTCTCGCGATTATTTGGGGCGCAATCATTTGCTTCCAGCGTTTAATTGTGGAGATACGATTGCCATTCTCGATACGGGAGCCTACGGATATGCAATGTCGTCGCATTTTCTCCATCGTCCGAGACCTGCTGAAGTGTTGTTAGCAGGAACCCAACATCGTCTCATTCGCCAGCGAGAAGATTACAGCGCTTTGCTAGACCATCAGATTTTTTGATTCGAGTAAGTTATGGAGGCATCACATTTATGGGCATGAAATGTATTCAGTGCGGAACCGACAACACTCTAAAAGACCGCACCGATCGTGCAGGGCGTTGCAAAAGCTGCAATCATTTGTTTGCCTTTGAGCCAACCACCACTACAGACAAAAGCTTTCAGATTACTGACCCATTTTTTGCCAAAGCGATCGCTGATATCTCCACAGACAACACGTTATTTTTTACACCCAAGCAGCTTTATTATTTGTTGGATAATCGGCTCACGGCTCGATCGTCTCCAAAGGGTTTCGCGTGGCTGTTTCTTTATCTTTTTATGAGCGTTTGGGCACCCGGATTTATTGGGACAATCCTCTCGGCGTTTTTGGGTAAATCAGCCTATCTGATCGTCCTAGTCGGGTTAAATCTATTTTTCATCAATAAATTTTTTCGCGCCAGCACTTCTGACCAATTGAGCCATGCGATTCGCAGAGCTAATGCCAGAAACTTACAAGTCTTAGGAATTCTAATTCTGATCATCGGATTTTTCTTGGGTCTTCAAGT
>JBBRMC010000554.1:0-3217 GCA_038231055.1 Leptolyngbyales cyanobacterium | reverse complement strand
GGGCAGCGATCGTGCAGTGGGGCGGAGTCCGGTTACACGATCTCATTCAACTCGCACAGCCTAAATCAAACGTTCGCTATGTCTATTTCAAGTCAGCCGACGGCTATTATGAAAGTTGGGATTTGGCTTCAGCCGTGCATCCTCAAACGTTGATGGTTTATCAAAAGAATGGAGCGCCGTTGTCGATCGAGAATGGTGCGCCGTTACGTCTCGCATCTCCCATCAAACTGGGTTACAAACAAAGCAAATGGGTGACTCAAATTACCCTGTTGAGTGAATTAATGCCGATGAAAGGATATTGGGAAGACCAGGGCTACGAGTGGTTCGGAGGACTGTAAAAAGGTCTGACGTAAAAAAGTCTAAATCAGCAACAATGGTAATTATGTATGACTCGTAGTTGTCTACTTTACTAATGCAACTGATTCGCCAATTTCAGAAGAGAATTTGTCAATTCCGGCGTGATCACCTCGATCCATCCTCGCTCCAGTTTCGGCTGACGATCGAGATTGCGGCTCTGTCCGTTTTGGGCTTAAGCAGCGTTGCTATCTGGACGAGTTGGAAAATGCAGCAGATTTTGATTGCTACTCACACCCAAAACGTCGAGTATATTGCGAGTCGATTTCCTCGGGATGTGCAGCTTTATAGCGAGATGTTACCCGTCGAAGCTGGATTGCAAAAGACTATTAACAATGTATCGGTTCCTGGATTATTGATTTGGGTCAAAAATACTGATGGCGACCTACTGGCTCAATCCGCGGATCTCAATTCTGCCTTCACCGCAAAAGCTAAGTTGATGTCGCTCGTAGAAATGCCCCTCAAACCCCAAGTGTACCAAGTCAGCGATCGCTATCTAGTTTTATATCAAGGGTTGATCTCAGTTAAGGGCAGCTCGCTGGGTAAAGTCTATATGGCGCAAGATATCACAGCCGATCAACATGAGTTGATCACCGCCATGCAAAGCCTCACTCTCGTCTGCGTCATGTCAACACTGGTGATGATGATTGCGATCGCGTTGCGAATTCGTCGATCGCTCCAGCCGCTGCACGAGATGAGCCAAGTAGCAGGCGTGATTTCAGCCGAAGATCTGGGAGAGGCAAAACTGCAATTACGCCACGCCCCCACCGAAGTCAAAGAACTCGCCCAAACTTTTAATATGATGCTGTCTCGGCTCTCAGACTCTTGGGAACAACAGCGTCAATTTGTCAGCAATGTTTCTCATGAGTTACGCACTCCGCTCACCATCGTATCTGGCTATCTTCAAAGTCTATTGCGGCGCAGCACTAACTTAAATGACTATCAACGAGAGGCTCTTGAAACTGCGTCTTCTGAAGCCGATCGTACCATCCATCTACTTCAAAATCTGCTAGATTTAGCCCGCGCAGACAGTGGCTACGTGCAATTCAATTTAGAACCGTTAACGCTCAATGATCTAGTCATCGAAGTCGCAGAGATGTCAGAAAAATTTAGCAGCCGTTCCATTGTTGTCAATGCAGAACGATCGGTTCAAGCAATTGTCGATCGCAGCCGATTAAAACAGATCTTAATCAATCTGATTGATAATGCCGTCAACTATTCTGACTCTGATCAGCCTATCATTTTAACAATAGAGCAACCAACGCAACACGCCTTGATTCAAGTGCAGGATTATGGAGTGGGCATTCCGCTGAATGATCAAAGCCGCATTTTTGAGCGGTTTTATCGAGTCGATGAGTCACGCGCTCGATCGACTGGCGGATACGGGCTAGGGTTAGCGATCGTAAAAACTCTAGTAGAAGGGATGAATGGCAGCATCAGCGTCCGATCAAAGATTGGCGAAGGAAGCACGTTTACGATCGCTCTACCGCACGCTTGAAAGCTAACTGAGAGTCGAGTCATGGCACGATCGACGAGGCGTTTCACCGAAACGTCTCTACGGCATCGGGTGATTTGGTAACATATCGGGAGCGACATAAATGGTATCAAGCCCAAACCCCACTCATTCTCGCTGGATCGGCATTGCATTAGCCTTTTACGCTTTTATTTCCATCGGCATCGCTGAGGGTGGGTTAGGGGTGTTGCTGCCTTCAATCTTAGACGCTTATCAACTGACTCCTGCAACCGTGACATTTTTGTTTATGAGCCAAGTGACTGGCTATATGATCGCGGCAGCAACGAGCAGTCTTCTCAGCAGTTCTTTAGGGTTAGCCCGATCGCTCCTCATTGCTTCAATCTCTCTTACCAGTGCCCTTAGCATTTACGCATTTACTACTCACTGGTGGATCATGGTTGCTGCTGGGCTATTGCTTGGTTTAGGAACCGGACTAATCGATGCAGGAATTAATACGTTTATCGCCAGTGATCAAAAAAATGCCAACTTGATGGGAATGCTTCACGCTTTTTATGGGATTGGTGCGTTGTCAGGTCCGATCATTGTCACGACCCTTCTAGCATTGGGCTTTTACTGGCGACACATTTATTTTGTGGTTGCAGGGGCAGTGAGCTTAACCATTGTCGGAATGCTCTGGGCAGTGTTGCACCGCTATCCGCCCATGATGCTGAAACCTGCGGCAAACGACAATCCCAAAGCAAATCTTCGTCGGGCGTTGAGGTCTCCGATCGTGCTCGTCTCCAGTCTTTTGTTACTCATTTATGTCGGCACTGAAGTCGCGATCGGCAACTGGGCATACACCGTTCAACACGTCAGCCGAGGCATCCCCGCGTGGATTGCAGGCTACAGCATTGCAGGCTACTGGTTAGGGCTAACGCTAGGACGATTAGCGATGGGTCAACTGATCAAATATCTGGGAGCGATTCGCACGATCGATATTTCTCTAGCGCTTTTGATGATTGGGTTATTGACGTGGTGGTGGTTCCCCAATCAGTGGTTGAGTTTGCCTCTAATGGGGCTAGGTCTCGCCGCTATTTTTCCGGCGATGATTTGGCTGACTCCGCAGCGTGTGGCTGCCCCGATCGTTCCAGCCGCGATCGGGTTTCTAGCAAGTGTGGGCAGTCTGGGTTCCGCATCAATTCCGACGCTGATTGGCTGGGCTGCTAATCAAGCAGGGCTAGACATCATTCCTGCTTTGCTGGTGCCCTTAGCGATCGTGATGATTGGGCTGCATCGCTGGCTTGTTCACCATGCGCCCTCTGTACAAGTGTTACGATGAGGGCGATTCTGATCTCATCATGCCCCGAACTTTTATCTCTAGCTCGACTCCTCCCGCAGAGCCATCACGAT
>JBBRMC010000553.1:0-3231 GCA_038231055.1 Leptolyngbyales cyanobacterium | reverse complement strand
GAGCAATTAGCCATCAGTCATCTCTGAGCGCTAAGAGCGAATAGCTAACTAAACGTTGTTGTTGTTTTCAAATTTCCACGGAGGAAACCCAATGTCTCACTTTAGCACTCTGCGCACCAAGATTACCGACGCTGAAATCCTCAAGTCCTCTTTGCGTGACCTGGGCATCAACGTCAAGACCGAAGCTGACGTTCGCGGCTACAATGGTCAGCGCGTCCGTTCTGACATCGTTGCCATTCTCGAAGGCGAATATGATCTAGGCTGGTCTCGCAACGCTGATGGTTCTTTTGACTTGATTGCTGACCTCTGGGGTGTTGCTAAGAAGCACAACCAGACCGAACTAATCAACTCCATCAACCAGAAGTACGCGGTTAACAAGACTCTTTCTCAAGTCAGCCGCCCTGGTCTACAAAACGCGAACGTTCAAGTAGTTCTGCAAAAGTAGTTTCTCTGCGCGTTCCCAAGCTGGCGGGTTAACCCTGAGGTTAGCCCGTTTTTTTATGTCAAAATGACACTGCTGCTGTCACTTCTTTAACCATGAAGCCATTGGACAATGAATTAGATATTAAGATTCGATCGCTTATTCGATCGTGCGGACAGCAGGCAAAACAAATGGCACAAGAAGGGCTGCAAGTCTTTGAAAAAGGTCCGGGTGATTTTGTCACCAATGTCGATCAAATGCTCGATCGACAACTCACCGCCGAGTTTTCAACGCTGTTTCCTCACGATGGCGTGATTACTGAAGAGAATGCTCAATCGAGAGAACGGTTCCAAGAAAACTATCCGCGTTTGTGGTGTATCGATCCGCTAGATGGCACAGATGACTTCATTCACAGGCAAAAAGATTATGCGGTTATGGTCGGGCTGCTAGAGAATGAGTATCCAATTGCAGGTTGGCTCTATGCGCCAGAGTCCGATATGACCTACTTCGGAGGTAAGGATTTGGGTTTGTGGCAGGCGATTGGAGACGGTGCTCCTGAAGCGATCGCGATCGGGGAACCTAAATCGTCTGGTGAGCAAACGGTGATCATTGGGATTAAGGATCGGCAAAATTTTGGAGCCGCGATCGCCGATAAAATTCCAGAAATCAAATTTGGCTTTTCTCAAGGCAGCTTTGGGCTAAAGGTGATGAACGTCATCCTAGGTCATGCGGGAATGTACATCTATTTAAACGGACGAGTCAAGATTTGGGATACAGTCGGTCCGTTGGCGTTAGCGAAAACCGCAGGGTTAGTCTGCTGCGACTTAGATGGAAACCCGATTAGCTATTCTCTAGAAGCAATGGATTTAGAAACTTTGGCGCATCAGCAATCTATTGTCATTGGTTGGGCATCTTATATAGAGTCGCTGTTGCCTAGAATGAGGACAGCGATCGTTCCCCTTCTTCATTCCTAGCGATCACAATGGTCGGAATGGACGAAGAAAGGCGTTCTTTATCTCTCATTCCTATCTGGCTTCATTTAAGAATCTGTAGATTTGCTTTGAAGCAAGTTTATTGATCCCTGGCAAGATAGAAGAAGTGTGTCTCATTTGACACGTTTCTAACCTTGATCAACATCTACCTCAAACTTCTATCCTGAAGATCTTTTCATGCAGACTGAAGTTTTCAGTGATCTTTTTCCTTTACTTGCGGCGGCAAATCCAGAAACACTTGACTGGCTGCTGTCTGTCGCAACCGAGCACGAATACCCAAGTGGCAGAGCCGTTTTAATGGAAGATGCCTGGGGCAATGCGGTTTATTTTGTGGTGTCTGGCTGGGTCAAAGTCCGTCGTCACTCTGGGTCGGGTGATGATGTCTCGACGCTGGCGATCTTAGGGCGAGGTGACTTTTTTGGCGAGATGGCAATCTTAGACGAATCGCCTCGATCGACGGATGTGATTGCACTCTCAAATGTTCGTTTAATGAGCATTTCGGCTCAACGATTTATTCAGACTCTATTTAAAGATCCGCAGTTGCACCATCGAATGCTGCAACTCATGGTTAGACGACTTCGCCAAACCAATATTCGGTTTCAACTCCGCAACCAGCCGCCTGCGGTCAAACTCGTCAGCACGTTAGTGTCGTTGGCTGAAAATTACGGTCTAGAGACCAGCAACAGCACCGATATTTTTAACGTCCCGGCAAAAGATCTAGCAGATGTGGCAGACATCAGTGTTGATGAAACTACAAAGATTCTAGAGAAACTCGATAGCAAGGGCTGGATTAAGATCAATCAAAGTCAGCAAGTTATTCATCTAGTTAATCTCAAGCAGTTAGTTAATCTAGCGGGTAAACGATAAGTGCAACCAGTGTCAATGAGGCATGATAGGAGAGTAATTTGAACGTCGATCGGAGCCAGTGCAAGGATGAATCAAGAGGATCTGGAACTCGCCAACTCACCCGTTAGCCCTTTTGTAGAAACTCCGATCGGTTCATCTGAGCCTCGCCCTGCTGCCGTTCACTCGTCACCCATCATTTCCTATCAGGTTGCGATGTCTCGACCAGAGTCGCACCTGTTTGAAGTCACGCTTCAGGTAAGCGGATGGGAGCAGCCGACTCTGGAATTGAGAATGCCCGTCTGGACTCCCGGTTCTTATTTAGTGCGGGAATATTCTAGGTATTTGCAAGATTTCGCAGTGCATGGAGGCGAGAAGCCGCTGCTGTGGCGTAAGGTGCGGAAAAATCGCTGGCAGATTGACACGCAAGGACAGAGTGAAATTGTCGTGCGCTACCGCATCTTTGCCAACGAGCTAACAGTGCGGACTAATCATTTAGACGACACTCACGGCTATTTTAATGGTGCCGCTCTATTTCTCTATGTACCAGGGTTTGAGAACCAGCCGATTCAGATCAAGATTGTGCCGCCGCGATCGGGCTGGCATACTCTAACCACGCTGCCATCCGTCCCTGGACAAGAAAACACGTTTGAGGCAAAGGATCTAGATACGCTTGTCGATAGTCCGTTTGAGATTGGACATCACGAGATTTATTCCTTTGAGGCAGCCGGAAAACCCCACGAATTTGCAATTTGGGGAAAGGGAAATGCTGATCCCGATCGCTTGATTCACGACACGCAAAAGATTATTCAAGTCGAAGCAGATCTGTTTGGAGGGTTGCCCTACGATCGTTATCTTTTCCTTCTGCATCTCACGTCAAACGGCTTTGGCGGATTGGAACATAAGGATAGCTGTTCTCTGATTTATTCGCGAACGGGATTTCGAGCCAAGGATAAGTACGATCGCTTCATGCAG
>JBBRMC010000552.1:0-3233 GCA_038231055.1 Leptolyngbyales cyanobacterium | reverse complement strand
GATTCACCTATATGGGACCGATCGACGGTCATAACCTTGAAGAACTGATTGCCACGTTCAAACAGGCTCACCAGCATCCAGGTCCGGTTTTGGTGCACGTAGCAACGGTGAAAGGAAAAGGCTACGCGATCGCTGAAAACGATCAGGTTGGCTATCATGCCCAAACGCCTTTTAACTTGGCAACAGGCAAGGCGAATCCCTCTAGTAAGCCAAAGCCTCCAGGGTATTCAAAGGTGTTTGGTGAGACGTTAAGTACGATCGCTGAAAACGATCCGCGAGTCATCGGCATTACCGCAGCCATGGCAACCGGAACGGGATTAGATATCTTCCAGAAGCGAGTGCCCAAGCAATATATGGATGTTGGCATTGCCGAACAGCACGCCATTACCCTCGCTGCCGGACTTGCCTGTGAGGGAATGCGACCCGTTGCTGCCATTTATTCAACCTTTTTGCAACGAGCCTTTGATCAAATTATTCATGACGTTTGCATTCAAAATCTGCCCGTGTTTTTCTGCCTCGATCGGGCTGGCATCGTTGGTTCTGACGGTCCCACTCACCAGGGAATGTATGACATCGCCTATCTGCGGCTGATTCCTAACATGGTGTTAATGGCTCCCAAAGACGAAGCCGAATTGCAGCGCATGATTGTGACCGGAATCAATCACACGAGTGGTCCGATCTCGATGCGCTATCCCAGAGGCAATGGCTATGGTGTGCCCTTGATGGAAGAAGGCTGGGAAGAACTGCCGATCGGGAAAGGTGAAATTCTCCGTCAGGGCGATGATCTCCTGTTACTCGGCTATGGCTCGATGGTTTATCCCTCAATGCAGGTTGCCGAAATTTTGAGCGAACACGGCATCGAAGCCACCGTGATCAACGCTCGATTTGCGAAGCCGCTCGACACCGAGTTAATCTTGCCGTTGGCTGAAAAAATCGGTCGAGTCGTGACCCTCGAAGAAGGCTGTCTTCCCGGTGGGTTTGGCTCTGCGGTGGTCGAAGCCTTGATGGATGCGGATATCACCGTTCCAGTTAAGCGGCTCGGTGTGCCTGACATTTTGGTTGACCATGCTACGCCCGACGAGTCAAAAGCAGACTTAGGATTAACTCCGCCGCAAATGGCAGAGCAAATTCTTAAGCTGTTCAGTCGTCAGCCGTTGCCCGTTAGTGTGTAAGCGATCGTCGTTTTGAGTGGTTGGTGGTTAGGCTTCAAGGTCTGGTCACCAGCCACTTTTGGTGCGTAGCTGTTCAGCAGATGATGGCACAATAAATCGTCAGTTCCTGCAAACGTTTTCAACCTGTCGTCCACTAATTCCTAGCCTTTATGTCTCTTCAAAACCAGGTCTATCCCGTTATTTGGCAAGCCGATCGTGTCTTGCTAATTGACCAAACCCGCCTCCCCAATGAATATGCGCTAGTTGATATTCATCGGTGTGCTGATATGGCACAAGCAATCAAAACCATGATTGTACGGGGTGCGCCTGCAATCGGAGTGGCTGCCGCCTATGGAATGTATCTCGGCGCACGAGACATTGAAACCAGCGATCGCGACTCCTTTCTCACCCAACTCGACGAGGTTGCCAAGACCCTACGCGCCACTCGTCCTACGGCGGTTAATCTGTTTTGGGCGATCGAGCGAATGCTCAAAACGGCACGTCAAACCCTGGGCACCGTGGACTACTTAAAAGAAGTCTTGCTCGAAACGGCAAAAACGATCAACGCCGATGATATTGAGACGTGTAAAGCGATCGGAGATCATGGGTTATCAGTTTTGCCGTCTGTGCCGGGTAAACTGCGGCTGTTAACTCACTGTAATGCGGGGGCACTGGCGACGGCTGGGTATGGCACTGCCTTGGGTGTGGTGCGCTCTGCATGGCAAGCAGATCGACTGGAACGGGTCTATGCCGATGAGACGCGACCTCGGCTGCAAGGGGCAAAGCTGACGGCTTGGGAATGTGTGCAAGAGGGCATCCCTGTCACGGTGATTACCGATAACATGGCAGCGCACTGTATGCAGCGTGGCATGATTGATGCGGTAGTGGTCGGAGCCGATCGCATTGCGGCTAATGGAGACACCGCTAATAAAATCGGAACTTATAGCGTGGCTCTGATTGCTAAGGCGCACAAAATTCCGTTCTTTGTCGCGGCTCCCCTGTCTACGATCGACTTTGAGATCAGGGATGGCAGTCAGATTCCCATTGAGGAACGCGATCCGATAGAAATCTATCAGGTTGGAGAAACGATTCTCTGTCCGCCCGGAGTCGATTATTACAACCCCGCGTTTGATGTCACTCCCGCAGACTTGGTGACGGCGATTATCACCGAACATGGCGCGTTTGCCCCTAGTCAACTCCACTCAGAGTTGTATTCAAAACAGGCTATCTAGCTTCTGAAATAGCCCTGTCGTCGCCAAAACCGATCGACCCGTTCTTCCCACTGCTCCCAGTAGTCGCTCAGGGCATCTGGCTCAAACCAAAACACCTCAGCCGGCATTTCTGGAATGGCAACCACCAGCAAGGCATGACGCAAATTTAGGTCATAGTCTTGATAAAGCTGATTGACCGCACCACAATATGCTGCTAACTGCAACGGGTAGTCGTAGAGCCGATCGACCGTTCGTTTAGGTTTATCGGATGTCTTCCACTCACAAATGCAGGGCGTTCCTTCAAAACTGGCAACACAATCCACTACACCGCCATAGCGAAGTTCGTCGTGAAATATGTTTCCTTCGACTAAGCGGACGTGCTCGATCGACTGAACGATCGGCTCCATGCTTTCCCAATAGGGGCGTACCGCTTCGGGGCAAGGCGTAGCTTCGCCCTGTAAATAGCGTTGCACATGGCGATGAGTTCCTGTGCCGCGCCGACTGGCTGTCCGGGTGATTTGAGACGCTTCCTCGACTCCGATGCGCTGCTGCCAATCATATAAGGCTTTGCGCTGCTCTGGTGGTCTGGTCGCGTTGAGAATCGCGGTCACACTCGGAACCCGATCGCCCCGATCGGTGACATAGTACTGCTTTCCTGATTCCCGCACCTGTTTTGCTTTGTAGGGTGGTAGCCAGTCATCGTTCATTTGTCTCCTTCCTTCGGCAGCGTAAACCAAAAGGTTGCCCCTTCCCCGATGTTACTGGCTGCTACAATCTGCCCTCCGTGAGCGGTGATGATCTGCCGACACAGATAAAGTCCTAACCCGATGCCTGTTGATCGCCTTACTCCTATTCCGCGGGCATAGCGATC
>JBBRMC010000551.1:0-3234 GCA_038231055.1 Leptolyngbyales cyanobacterium | reverse complement strand
GGGGTTGATATGGGTGAAGTCATCTCTAGGCAGGTGTGTTATCTCTTTATTTCGGAAAAACGATCGACCGTTGACAGTACCCTCATGGGCACCTTATCGAATCAGATTCATTTCACGATTCAAGGCGATCGAAGTCACCCTACCGTGTTGTTTTTGCACGGATTTTTGGGCAGTTGTGAAGATTTTGACGAGATCGTTCCTCATCTTTCAAACCAGTTCTGCTGCTTAAGCATTGACTTACCAGGTCATGGTCAAACTCAGGTTGCCGAAGAACATTACACCATGCCGAAAACAGCAGCGTTAATCGTCAGTCTGCTCGATCGACTCAACATTTCTCACTGTCATTTAGTGGGCTATTCAATGGGCGGACGATTGGCGTTGTATTTAGCGTTGCACTGTCCCGATCGCGTTCTAAAAACCGTTTTGGAGTCTGCATCTCCCGGTCTCAGAACTGAGTCAGAGCGTTTGGCACGTAGACAGCATGATGCCAAGCTTGCCGATCGCTTAAAGTCCGATTTTCCTAAGTTTCTTGCAGACTGGTATGAACAGCCACTATTTCGATCGTTGAAACAGCATCCAACCTTTGAGCAAACGATTCAGCAGCGATTAAAAAATCGACCGTCCGATCTTGCCCGATCGCTGCGGCATCTCGGCACAGGTGAGCAGCCAAGTTTATGGGATCAGTTGAAACTTTATCAAAATCCGCTCTTGCTGCTAGTGGGAGCGCACGATCGTAAATTCATCACCATTAATCAGGAAATGGCTCACCTCTGCAAAACGGCTCGCCTCGAAATCATCCCCAATGTGGGACACACTGTTCACATCGAAGAGCCTCAAACCTTCGCAGATCACCTTGGCAGATTTTTATAAAACCTTGAAAGAATGTCCCGATGGGTCACTGCGGTGGGCGAATAGTTATCAAGCCAAATGACCCTGTGCCAGTTGAAACTAAGGAACGTGGATTTATAATGCCGAGATCTTCGCCCTCATCCCCTAACCCTTCTCCCTAGGGAGAAGGGAGCTAGACTTTCGGTTCCCTCTCTTTTTGGGCTACCGTGTACACACAAGTCCTCGTCGCTTCGTTTGAGTCGGCTTATGCCCCCTAAATCCCCCAAAATTGGGGGACTTTGAACAAGATAAATGGCTTGACCTCTAGAACCTCGTTTCATCTCAAAGTCCCCCAGAATGGTAGGGCTGATTCTCTTAAAAGATAAAAACTGCTTTAACCCTGCAACCTCGTTAAACGTCAAAGTGTGTGACATAACAATGCGGGTTCTAAAGTTTTTCTCTATCTAGCGAATCATCACTACCCCAGAATGGGGGATTTAGAGGGCATAAGCTTTTGGCAATGACGGATCGGATCAACTTGTGTGTACACGGTAGCCAAGGAGAAGGGAGCTAGAGTCATGTTCCCTCGCCTTGGGGCTAGGGCTAGGGTGAGGGTGAGACGTTGCACCTTAATAAATCCACGTTCCTAAGTAACTGAAATTGCGAGAAAACAAATTTTTGCTATAGTACAAATGTTCTGAATTAGACATGAGAGTTTTTTGCACAGATCCAGGGAACTCTGACAAAAATCTGCTCACCATAAAACCACACTCGCAGGATGCTAGACCTATGCAGTTGAAACTCTCCGCTCGTGTTGCAAAGCGCCGCTCCATCCTCACCGGAATTTTCCTTGCAGCAGGGATCTCGGTTGGCACCATTTTGCCGACTTGGGCACGACCTGCCAAGCTGACCGCAATGCTCTCTACGAGTGAGATCAACGTGCGGGTCGATCCTTCTACTCGATCGGGCATTGCTTATAGAGGCAGCGTTGGCGATCGCGTCGATATTATCCGAGAAACTCCAGCTACCGATGGCTACACCTGGTACTACGTGTCACTCATTGACCAAACTGGGGCAAGAGGTTGGGTAAGAGGCGATTTAGTCAGCCCGATTAGCGCTCCGTCATCAAAGGTAAAAAGTCCAGCCGTCTTAAAGCAATCTTCACCTGCCGTTAGCACTATTCCTGAAACTCGTCCTGTTCAGTTCTCTAAGGGAGAATTTACGCCACAGCAGATCAGTTATTTTCTAGAAGTTGCATTGGGGGCAGAATTTTCTCAGTCAAGCAGCGCCGCTAGAATTCGCAAGTGGCAAGGAGACGTGAACATTCAATATTTTGGGTCTCCGACGAGTGAAGATTTGGCGACGCTGAACTCGATCATTAACGAAGTCAATGAGTTAGCAAATGGCGGAATTCGTCTGCAATTAGTTGATCGCAATCCCAATATCACAATTCATTTCTCACCCTTATCGCAATTCGCCCAACTTGAACCCAACTATCAACCCGGCAACTATGGCTATTTTTGGACTCGCTGGGATGGAAATAACACGATTAATAACGCCAACGTTCTGATCACAACCACCAAAGTCACTCAAAAAGAACGATCGCACCTGCTGCGAGAAGAACTCACCCAATCGTTGGGGCTGATGCAAGACTCCTATAAATATGCAGACAGCGTGTTTTATCAACCCTGGACAGATGTGACTCAATATTCAGCGATCGACCGATCCTTGATCAGAATGCTCTATGACCCACAAATTTCTCCCGGCATGACCAAGGCACAAGTGATGGGTGTGTTGAACACCCGTCAAGCTCAAGCCAGATAGGTTCAGCTTCTTAATCGATAGCAAAAAGGGGATCAGTATTGATCCCCTAGAACCTTCAACTGAGCTTAATCTTCAGCAAAGATGTACTTATACAATTCGGCGGGGTCAGGTTCAGGACTGCCCAAGGCAAACTCGACTGCCTCATCGATCTCGGCTTGAATCTCTTTCTCGATCGCTTTGAGTTCTTGCTGATCGGCTAAATCTTGCTCTACTAAATAAGCAGCAAACTTTTTAATCGGGTCACGGGCAAGCCAAGCTTCTTTTTCGTCTTTCGATCGCAGCTCGTCGGGGTCTGCCAGCGAGTGACCTCTAAAGCGGTAGGTCAGACACTCAATCAGCGTGGGACCTTCCCCAGCGCGAGCACGCGCCACGGCTTCTTGAGCGATCGCCCTCACCGCTAGCACATCCATGCCATCAACCTCATAGCCTGGTAGCCCAAAGACACTGGCTTTTTTATAAATTTCCTGCTGAGAGGTAGCGCGTTCGTGAGCCATGCCGATCGCCCACTTATTATTCTCGACCACAAAGAGAATCGGCAGTTTCCAGAGTGCCGCCATATTTAAGCACTCAAAAAATTGACCG
>JBBRMC010000550.1:0-3260 GCA_038231055.1 Leptolyngbyales cyanobacterium | reverse complement strand
TGAGTGATTTGTTGGCAGTGATGGCGAGACCATTCAGTTTGATCAAACGCTCAAGCATGGTGGGACTGCCTCGATCGTCAATGCCCTTACTTCCAATCAAGGCGAGGAAGTTGCAATGAAAAGCTTGAAAACAATCATTCAAGATCATTCAAGATTTGAGAACGCAAAACTTCTCAAGATAGACACCGATGGCTTTGACTTCTCAATCATTAAAGCCTCGGCTGACATTATTTCGGCATCTCGTCCAGTTCTCTATTTCGAGTATGATCTTGCATTTAAACCAAATGCTGAAGCTGAAGCGATCGAAGCAATTAAGACGTTGTTAGAAATCGGATATAAACATTTTCTGATCTACGACAACTTTGGAAACTATTTGATTAGCCTTTCTAACCAAGATCATGAAAAATTTGTTGACCTCAATTCTTATTTGATTTCTAACCGCAGACGAAGTGGAACACCCGCCGTTTATTACTTTGATGTGTGTGCGTTTACTGGCGACGATCGCGACTTATTTGAGATGATTCGCAAACGGGAAACCGACCACAGTGATTTAATCAACGCCTAGCATGATCGGCTCTATCCTCCTCAATCAGTAGTCACAAGTCAATGCAAAATCGTATACTGATCTAGCCTCTTTGCTAGGGATGTGACTTTTGGGTATCGATCTTCGCAGCTACGTGTATCTCGACAACTTGCAGCCTCAACACGCTGCTTATCTCGGCACCGAGGCACTGGGCTTTTTACCCCTGCCCGGAGATGCTTCACTCTGGATTGAGATTTCTCCCGGCATCGAAATTAATCGCATCATGGACGTAGCGATGAAATCAGCCGTGGTGCGTCCCGGTGTGCAAATGGTCGAACGCCTGTATGGACTGCTCGAAATTCACGCCAGCAATCAGGGCGAAGTCAAAGCCGCAGGTCGGGCAATTCTAGACGCGATGGGCGTTCGGCAAAACGAAGGTCTGAAGCCGCGTGTGATTTCTAGCCAGATTATTCGCAATATCGATGCCCATCACACCCAACTGATCAACCGCACCCGTCGCGGCAACATGATTTTGGCAGGTCAAACCCTCTACGTCTTTGAAGTCGAACCTGCTGCCTTTGCCGCCCTCGCCGCCAACGAAGCCGAAAAAGCCGCCTTCATCAACATTTTGCAAATCTCGGCAGTGGGCAGCTTTGGGCGGCTCTATCTCGGTGGCGCAGAGCGAGACATCATGGCAGCATCTCAGGCAGTGGTGGCAGCGATCGAGAACGTCCATGGGCGAGAGCATCCAACTGAGATGCGAAAGGAATAGACATGGCAGACTCAAGGCATCTCAAGCTGTTGCAGCAGGGTGCGGTAGCGTGGATTGAGTGGCGATCGCAGCACCCGCATCTCCACCCCGACCTCAGCGAAGCCGACTTAAAGGGCGCAAATCTCAGAGGCGCAGATCTCAGGTACGTCAACCTCAAAAAAGCTGATCTCTCCTGGACAAAACTGGTCGCCGCCAATCTCAACGGCGCAATTCTCAACCAGGCAACTCTTTCTAATGCTGAGTTAATCGATGCAACGCTACAAAAAGCTGAACTGGTTGATGCGAGTTTAGTCGCCGCCGATTTAAGCGGGGCAGATCTCAGCGATGCTAATTTGATTGGGGCAGATCTGAAAGGAGCTAACTTCGATCGAGCCGATTTAACCAGAGCCAATCTGATCGGCACCGAACTTCGAGGGGCAACCTTTCGACATGCAGATTTAAGCGAAGCGGATCTGAGGCGAACCGATCTTAGTGAGGCAATGTTGCTCAACGCTAATTTTGCTCATGCAAATCTCGGCAACGCCAATTTCTATGAAGCAGAACTGATGGAGGCGCATCTTTATTATGCGGATTTGCAAAAGGCAAATTTGATGCGATCGCATCTCAGAAACGCCTACTTATTTGCAGCCAATCTGAGCGCCGCAAATTTAATGAGTGCAGATCTCGCCTGGGCAAACTTAAGCAAAGCGACCCTTACGGGGGCAGACCTAACCGGAGCAAATCTCAGAGGTGCCAACCTGACAGGAGCAGATTTGACAGGAGCGATTTTGACGACTGCCTGTTTAAGGGGCGCAAACTTAAGTAGAGCCATTCTCACTGATGTCAATCTCATCAATGCTGATCTGCGAGAGATTAAGCGACACAAAACTATGTTCAGCAGAACGGTGATGCCTGATGGCTCAATTCAACCCTAGAAAACTCAAAGAGTTGTTGAAGTCGCAGATAAAATTATAAGGGCGAACGAGGGGACTCGAACCCCCGGATGGTGGTACCACAAACCACTGCCTTAACCACTTGGCTACGCTCGCCATACATTCAGTACTATAGCATTTAAGGTGACAAGTCAGCTAGATTTTTGAGACGAGAACAAAATTTGTCCGATCGCGTCTAAGATTGTGGTTTCGCGTTAGTCAGCAGATTGTCTAATGCCTGGGGAGTGAGGATTGACCGCTTATGAAGATAGTCAACCTGGCAACAGGACTGGTTGGAGTGGCGCTATTAGGACTTGTCGCGACTTTGGCAATGACCAATCCTAAGCAAGCGGCGTTTGAAGACTTTGCAGTTCAGCGCATTCGAGAAGATGCTTGCAAAAAAGCGCCGCTGGGGTTGGCAAGCCAATGTCCAAAATTTGTGGACGACAATCGAGATGAGATCAAAAAAGTGATTACTCGTAACACCGATCGCCAAGATTATTTAGTGTTCAGCTTCTATCAAACCGACCTATCGGTACGATCGCTCGTGCCTGATTTAGCGTTTCTACCCGGAATGCCGACCTATCACTTTGAAACCGTCGGCTTGTTTGGAAAATTTTATATATACGAAGCAAAGCAGAAATAACTGAGATTTTATTTTCCCATTCTCGCTAGCATTGCGCCTAACTGAACACAGACGACTCCCAAAGCGGCACTACCCAGCCAGTAAAGACTTGCGGCTGAGAAGTTCTGAAGTCTTAGCAAATTGAGGGTGTCTAACCCATACGTTGAAAAGGTGGTGTATGCCCCTAAAAAACCAGTTGTCAACATCAATCGAACTTCGGGAGACGTGGGTTGAGCGACAAACAAAGTTGCCAAAAATCCCATCAAAAAGCAGCCACTCAAGTTAACGAAGAAAACCCCGTAGGGAAAGGCGATTCCGAAACGCTGAACTGACCAAATTGTGAGGTAATAGCGGCACAAAGCTCCTGCGATCGCGCCGAGACTAATGGCGATCGGCACTCGAATTGTATGATCTTGCAGCATTGACTAT
>JBBRMC010000549.1:0-3265 GCA_038231055.1 Leptolyngbyales cyanobacterium | reverse complement strand
TAAATCCACAATCCTCAAGGCATCAACTGATGCTGGATTTTAATGCCTCGACTTTGCATCACCTGCTCAAACAAATCGGTCGGGAGTGCTTGCTCGATCGCCCACACTCCCGGCTTTTTAAACTGCCCTGAGAGCAATAACTCGACGACGGTGCCTGTGCCGCTACCTGCTGCGATCGCCGTATCAGGGTGAGTCAGCGTTGAACAGCAGCGCATCGGCTGCCCGTCTTTTGTGCCTGTGACCTCTGAGCGAATTGCGACCCCAATGCCGCTAAAGCGATCGCTGACATCCGTCATAAAGTGGCTAACGTGGGATAAAAACTCAATCACCGCCGAGTTGCGTAACCAGCTAGGATGCCACCAGCGAGCCACGCTCCAGGTCAGGTAGTTATAGAACGTGGGCACCGTCGCAAATTTAGTAATCACCGTTTTAACTGGAAATGTATCGGGTAGGGTGAACGCCTCCGGCATATCAAACCAATAAGCGCCAACCTTGCCATAGGGAGCCGGAAACTCGATAACCTCACGATCGCTGTAGGGTTTGACCGATCTCCACTCTCCATCGATCCAGGCTTTAAAGGGACGTTGCAGCCCCAAAAATGTTGTTCGCATGACCGTCACGCCTGCGCCCCCCGAGCCAGACACGACATAGCTGAGGTGAATTTTTTCAACCTCGTCTAAACGCTCAACACCCTGACGCACCATGCTGTTTGAAATGCCCGGAAAAATGCCCGTGTTGATGATGGCAGTCACCCCTGCGGCTTCGGCTTCGGCTCGATACTCTAGCACTTTGCGCGTAAAGGAAGGATGGTCACTGACATCAACATAATTTGCGCCTTGCTGAATGCACATCTTAAGAACTTCAGCGCCGCGATAGTGAAACGGTCCGGCACAGTGGACGACGACATCGGCTTGAGAAATGGCATCTTGAAGAGCGCCATGATCCGCCAGATCGATCGCCACAAATTTGACTCGTGTCCCTAGATTGTCACTTTTCTGCTCTCCTTTGGTGGAGTTGCGACCCGCGATCGTCACCGATGCTTGAGTATGAACCAGAAGGTCAGCCGCTACTTTGCTTCCAATTCTGCCAGTGCCTCCGAGAATCAAAACCTGATTTGTCATGCCGATCGCTCACCAAATCCTGCGTTAACGTGGGTTGTCGCAAAGAGACGAGCCAATCGCTCTCATTACGACTTTTCTTAGATCTTAATGCTATCTGCTATTCCGATAGAAGAATGGTTGCATTATGAAATGAATCTGCTTCTGAAGTGATTTGAGAAACATTAGTAGAGTCTGCAATGCGAGTTTTTGATCAACATCTGTAAACACATCAAGCTATAAGTCAGAGATTTTGTCTGATAATAGAATTAGCAATAGAGTTAATACGCAATCAGCATAAATTACGACTGCCGAAAGACTGAATCTGCGGCAGACTTCACCGACTCTCTTATATCTTTCAGAGTTTGGGCGATCGGGGCTTGATGATGCAAAAACACTCGCGCACAGTTGCGTCCCGGCATTCCTGAAATTGAGCCACCAGGATGAGTACCCGCGCCTGTTAGAAATAGACCCTCGATCGGAGTTTTATAATTCGCCAATTCTGGCAACGGTCGGAAGAAGACCATCTGATCGAGAGTCATATCAATGTGATAGTAATTGCCTTTGAGGGCACCTAACCGCTCACTGAGTTCTGCGGGACTTTCGACCCGTCGAGCGATCGTGGCTTTTTTGACGTTGGGCGCATAATCGGCGAGTTTGTCGATGACGCGATCTGCCACCCGATTTTTAATCTCATCTGTCCAGCCTGTGCCGTTGAGTCCGGTTCCTTCTGCACCTTCAATTTGATAAGGGGCAAAAAATTCAATCCATAGGGTGTGTTTGCCGTCGGGTGCCATTGTCGGATCGAGCATGGTCGGCTGCACAATATACATGGATGGGTCAGCATCGGGAATTCTGCCGATCGCCGAGTCGGTGTGAGCGATTTCGACGTGTTTAACAGAATCAGCAATTAAAATCGAGCCAATTAGAAAATCGTCTTGATGCTGATATTGCTCAAATTTCAACGGCTCTGACATTGCTAAGTCGATTTTGAGAATCGTCTCGTTGTTGTTGACGATGCGCCGATCTAAGCGATCGCGCAATTCTGGGTCGGCTTTGTTGATATCGGTTTCATCTACTAAATGCAGAAATAATCGTTTCGCATCAATGTTGGAAATTACGCCTTTCGTTGCGCGATATTCGGTGCCGTTCTCAAGCCGTACTCCCACGGCTCGACCATCATCGACTAACACTTGCTTGACCTGCTGATCGGTGAGAATTTCGCCGCCCAAACTTTTAACTCGTTTGACCAACGCCTCAACCAGCGCCCCGGTTCCCCCTTTGGGTCGCGCCATGCCGGGATGGTGACGCATCGACATCATCATCACCCCGATCGCTAAATTTTTTTGTGACGGAGGTGCACTCAATTCAGCCGCTAATCTAGCGAGGGGAGCTTTGACAATTTCAGTGTCAAACCATTCATTGAGGATATCTTCTGCGCTCGTCAGCATGGTGCGAACAAAGTCCAGCGCTTTGTTTGAGGAGCCGACTACCGAGAGAAAATCCTTAAGTTTTTTCAGATCATAATTGCCCAAAATATTTATAACCGACTTGGGCGGCGCGTTAAACATTGGGGTCATAGCACTGATTGTCCGCAGCCACAAATCGGTGAATTCTGCATATTTTTTGGCATCTCGATCGCTATATCGGGCGATTTCTGCACAGGTTTTCTCAACCGATCGGTGCGCTAAAAAATACTTGCCGTCAGGATGCGGACAGAAGACTACTGGGTCGCAAAACAGATATTCCAGTCCATATTTGGTGAGTTCTAACTCCTCCACGACGGGACCTAAATGAATAAATTCATGGTCGATCGCGCAGAGATTAAACTTAAACCCTGGAGCCTGATCAGGCATCACCTCTTCAGTTGTCGCCGCCCCACCAGGAACCGGACGCTTTTCGAGCAACAGCACGCTGTAACCCGCTTTTAGCAAATAGGCGGCACAGACCAAGCCGTTGTGACCTGCGCCAATAATGACGACATCATAGGTTTGCATTGATTTGCTCCAGAGGATTATTTGGCTAATTCTTGTTCGATCGCGCTAATCAATTCTGGTGAATCAGGATTCACACTACTGCGATAACGAGCGATCACGTCTCCAGTTTTACTGATGAGAAACTTCTCGAAATTCCAGCTCACATCACCTGCCGGAATCACTGAATCAGTC
>JBBRMC010000548.1:0-3271 GCA_038231055.1 Leptolyngbyales cyanobacterium | reverse complement strand
CAAAAGCGACTCTCGAACAGCACGTCGAAGAACGCACCGCCGAGCTTCAGCACCTCATCGAACAGTTGCGTCAAGAAATTCTAGAGCGGCAAGCAGTGCTGCGCGATCGAGAACTCACTGAAGCAAAACTTCAAAAACAGGTACGACTCTCGTCACTACGAGCAGAAATCGATTCATCCCTCACCAAGACAACCGACCTCAAGCAAATGCTACAAAGATGTACTGAGGTTATGGTTCACTATCTCGATGTTGCCTTTGTCCGCATTTGGACTTTTAATGCAGAAGAAGACGTTTTAGAATTGCAAGCTAGTGCAGGCATCTATACACACATTGATGGGGCGCATGGTCGAGTGCCTGTCGGGCAATTTAAGATTGGCTTAATTGCGGCAGAGCGTCAGCCCCACTGCACGAATGCAGTTTTAGACGACCCACGTGTAGGTGACAAAGAGTGGGCACGCCGCGAAGGAATGGTTGCCTTTGCTGGATATCCTCTAATTGTTGAGGATGAATTGTTAGGCGTGATCGCGATGTTTGCTCAGCATCCTCTGAATGGCTCCACGCTCGACACTTTATCGTTTATCGTTAGCGAGTTAGCTCTTGGCATCAAACGAAAACAAGCAGAATCTGCACTTCAGTTGTCAGAAATGCAGCTAAGACAGCAAGCCCAAGAGCTAGAAACTACGCTTCGCGAACTGAAACAAACCCAAGCACAACTTGTGCAAACTGAGAAGATGTCGGGGTTAGGTCAACTGGTGGCAGGAGTCGCCCATGAGATCAACAATCCGGTTAACTTTATTTATGGCAATGTCAACCACGCCAATAGCTACGTTCAAGACTTATTGAGACTTTTGCAGCTTTATCAAACGCATTATCCGATTCCAGCGCCAGAGATTCAGCTCGAGGCGAATGAAATCGACCTTGACTTTCTCTTAGATGACTTGCCAAAGTTGCTCTCTTCCATGAAGATGGGAGCCGATCGTATCCGGCAAATCGTGCTGGCACTGCGAAATTTTTCACGCACCGATGAAGCCGACTTTAAAGATGTCAACATTCACGACGGCATTGATAGCACGTTGCTGATTTTGCAAAATCGGTTGAAGGGAAATTCAGATCAGCCTGATATTTCTGTGGTTAAAGACTATGGAGAATTACCGTTAGTAGAATGCTACGCAGGTCAACTCAACCAAGTTTTTATGAACATTTTAAGCAATGCGATCGACGCATTAGCAACCCAAACGTCTCCTATTATTCGGGTGCAGACGGCGATCGTAAATCAGACCATTCAAATTAGCCTGTCAGACAATGGCTCAGGAATGCCTGAATCAGTTCAACGTCGGTTGTTTGAACCCTTTTTTACTACCAAATCTGTGGGTAAAGGCACCGGGCTTGGACTCTCGATTAGTTACCAAATCATTGTCGAAAAACATGGTGGCACGCTAAAATGCACCTCTTCTCAACATGGGACAACGTTTATGATCGAGATTCCCCGTTCACGATCCACAAAATAGTTCTCGCTCACTGCCACGTGGCGACTGGACGCAGCATTGCCGGAATCTCTTCAGTGTCAGCCGGAAACTCTAACATTGTCTCAGATAACCCTAAATAGCCCGATTCAGAAAACGACAGCAGCATTCGCTGTAGGGCTAACCACACTTCTGGCTCATATTCCCAATCGCGACCCCGGCTTGCCCGACCTGCGATCGACTTTAGTGCCCAAAAATAACTATTGCGCACCACCGATCCACCTTTCTTAAATGGCGGAACATCTTCATGATGCAAAAACACGATCTCGTTTTCAAGTCTAGCTCTCATAACTCAAAACTAGAAAGACCCTGAACGCACAGGCTTTCATCGCCAACGTTCAAGGTCTATTACTCAATAAAGATTGCTTTAGTAGCGCTGGGAGAACCCACTCCGACCACCGCCACGATTGCCACCGCCACCGCCGCGATTATCTTCGCGAGGCTTTGCTTTGTTGACTTTCAGATCGCGACCCATCCATTCTGCGCCGTCTAATGCCTCGATCGCAGCCGACTCTTGATCGTCTGTTTCCATCTCAACAAACCCAAACCCACGCATTCGACCGGTTTCGCGATCAGTCGGAAGTTGAACGCGCTTTACTGCGCCGTATTCTGCAAATACCGCAGAAAGGTCTTCTTGTGTAACCTCATAAGAAAGGTTACCAACATAAATCGACATCGAAGGAAATCTCCAGAACCAGAAATTGCAAAGATATTAGATTCGGGGATGTGTCTGTTAATAACAAACCTTTCAGCCGAATTTGATACCCTCCTTGAATCTAACATAAATCATTGAATCGAGCATTTAAAGTGACAATCAGCAAGATAACCTAATTGCGATACAAGATTCTTTGTACTCGACCTTCGTGCCAGACTACTAAAAGAGACTATAGAGAAGCCCTATGACTACCCCACAACTTTCCCCTTATGGATCTTGGAAATCGCCTATCACTTCAGATTTAATTGTGGCTGGTTCGATCGGGCTAGGACAAATTAAGCTCGATCGCTCAGACATTTATTGGAGTGAGTCACGTCCGGCTGAAGGCGGACGCAACGTCATCATGCAGCGATCGTCTGACAGCACAACCGAAAGAACGCCGCCCCCTTTTAACGCCCGAACTCGTGTGCATGAATATGGGGGGGGCGCATTTTTTGTTGCGGATGGCGTGATTTACTTCTCTAACTTTGCCGATCAGCGTCTTTATCGCCAGTCTACAAACGCGGCTCCGGTGCCCCTGACCTCGGCTGAGTCTTTGCGCTATGCAGATGCGATGCTCGATCGCGATCGGTTAATTTGCATTCGAGAAGACCATCGCATCGCTGATCGAGAAGCAATTAACACGATCGTCGCCGTTCCGCTCAATGAACCCGAAGCCGAGCAAACGATCCTCGTGCATGGACAAGATTTCTACGCCTCTCCGCGTCTCAGTCCTGATGGCACCTTACTGTCCTGGATTTCGTGGAACCACCCGAATATGCCTTGGGATGGTACCGATTTGTGGGTGGCTCAGATTCAGTCAGACGGAAGTTTAAGCAATCCTCAACACATTGCAGGCGGTAAAGAGGAATCAATTTTTCAGCCGGAATGGTCACCCGACGGCGTACTTTACTTCATCAGCGATCGCACAGGTTGGTGGAATTTTTATCGCTGGCAACCTCAAGGTGAAGTGGAGTCTGTTCTCACATTAGAGGCAGAATTTGGCTTGCCACAGTGGGTGTTTGGGATGTCTACTTATGGGTTTGCTAGCAGT
>JBBRMC010000547.1:0-3272 GCA_038231055.1 Leptolyngbyales cyanobacterium | reverse complement strand
GTGTTTGGCAGTGTGGTAGATACCATTATTCGGCAAGCAATTTGTGAGATTGTGCTAATCAAAACCCCGCCATCGGTACCTCACACCGCTCCGCCAACGCTCGATCGTTGGCTCATTCCCACCGCAGGCGGACCTAATTCTCTCCGAGCCATTCAGCTTTTGCCTGCGTTTGTTCGTCTCACTCAAGAGCCAAAAGTTTTTCTGTGTCAGGTTCATCAGGCACAGCAATTGCCGTCTGACTTAGAAGCTTTAAAGGATGCAATGGTGTTTTTGAGCAACCGCATCCGTTGTCCGGTGGTCTTACGATCGGTTTGCGCTAATTCTGTCTCTGAAGCAGTAGTCGATCTGGCGCAAAAAGATCAGTGCGACGTGATCGTGCTAGGGGCGACGCGAGAAGGATTATTGCAACAAGTCATCAAAGGTAACATTCCTGAAGAGATTGCACGGCAGTGTGACTGTACTGTAATTTTAGTGCGTGGTGCGATCGAGTAGACCGTTCGCTGCGATACATTTTGGGAGGGAACGATCGCGTTAAGTATAATCATTCGCCCTTTCTGTTCGCCTTCACACCGTACAGTAAAAGTTTGTGTTTGAGACATACCCTATGAGACTGAATGGCTTGACGATGACTACGATCAATCACCCGGTTCTAAAACGCTTGGGATTAGTCACCGCTTTAGGATTGCTTTTAGGATCATGCAGTCCTGGTGCAAATGCACCAACTGGTGCATCTCCTCAAAGCTCTCCAGCAGCCGGGGCTGCAAAAGACTTTACGGTGGGCATGGTGCTGGTTGGTCCTAAACAAGATGGTGGCTGGAACCAAGCACAGTTTGAAGGAATTCAGACGGCTCTCAAATCGATTCCAGGAACGAAACTGGAGTATGTAGATAAAGTGAACGTTGCCGATCGTCCTAATGTCAAAGGCTCTCAGGTAGCAGATGACCTAATCAGCAAGGGTGCCAAGTTAGTGATCTTTAACTCTGATGACTTTAAAGATGATGCCCTTGCCACGGCAAAAAAGCACCCAACCGTGACGGTGATTCATGCTTCTGGCGACTATGCCTGGAAAGAGGGCAAAAACTTCAAAGACCAGCCAAACTTGGGCAACATCATGGGGCGCATGGAGTATGGCAAGATGATTGCGGGCTGTGCGGCAGCATTGGGCACCGAAACTGGAAAAATTGGTTACCTCGGACCTCTGATTAATGACGAGACGCGGCGCTATTCATCGTCTGCCTATTTAGGCGCAAAATATTGTTGGGAAAACTACCGCAAAAAACCAGCGCAAGACCTCACCTTTAAAGTCACCTGGATTGGATTTTGGTTCAACATTCCTGGCAAGACCTTAGACCCGACCAAGGTAGCAGATGACTATTACAACGGGGGCTATGACGTGGTGATGTCGGGTATTGACACACCTGAAGTGGCAGTGCAGGGCAAGAAAGCAGCAGAGGCTGGGAAAAAAGTGAAATTTGTTCACTATGACTTAGCAACTGGCTGCAACTTGGCTCCTGATATTTGTCTGGGAGTTCCTTATTACAATTGGTCGTTTCCTTACGCTAATTCGGTTAAGAAAGCGATCGAGGGCAAATATGTCAGTGAGTTCACCTGGCTTCCTCCTGATTGGAAAAACATTAACAGCCCCGAAACATCCATGGTCGGCTTCAACGAAGGAACTGCGCTAGGCGACAACAAAAAGTTTTTGGATGAGTTTATTAAAGGCTTGGGAGATGGCAGCATTAATCTCTTTAAAGGTCCTTTAAACTTTCAAGACGGAACGCCCTTCTTAAAAGCAGGAGAAGCCGCGACCGATCAGCAGATTTGGTATCTACCCCAGTTGCTAGCCGGAATGGAAGGATCAAGCAAATAGTGGCTTGACTCGATGTGCAACGTTTCTCAAACGCTTGGAAATACCGCCCTCACCTTAGCCCTCTCCCTAAGGAGAGGGAACCGGATAGTCCCTGAAAGTCCTTCTCCCTGGGGAGAAGGGTTGGGATGAGGGCGAACCAACTGTGCAATGACCGAAGCTGTTTAATTCACGATCCTAAGAACTCAAGCTTTGTGAACCACTCAGCTTAATCAATTGACTCAAACCTTTTTCTGTAAATGAAAGTTGAACTTAAAGATATTTCTAAGCGGTTTGGTAATGTTCATGCGAACGATCGCATTTCGCTGACAGTCGAAGCTGGCACGATTCACGGGCTTTTAGGTGAAAATGGAGCCGGAAAAAGTACGCTGGTAAAAGTGCTGAGTGGGTTTATCAGCAGAGACTCTGGGGCAGTCTTGCTGGACGAGAAATCCGTTGAGATTAAAACCCCTGCCGACGCGATCGCGCACAAAATTGGGATGCTGCACCAAGACCCGTTAGACTTTCCGCCGCTGTCGGTGTTAGACAACTTTATGGTGGGCAAAACTGGCATGGGATTCATTGATCGGCAGCGATCGCTTCGCCAGTTACAGCAGTTATCCGCTCAATTTAATTTCAATCTCAACCACTACGAAACCGTTGCCAATCTGACGGTCGGCGAACGGCAACAGCTAGAGCTTTTGCGTCTCTTATCTCTAGGGGTTAGCACCCTGATTTTAGACGAACCCACGACTGGAATTTCTGCCTCTCAAAAGACCGCATTATTTGAGGCAATGAAGCAGTTAGCTCTTGAGGGCAAATCAATTATTTTTGTCTCCCATAAACTTGAGGACGTTGAAGAATTGTGCGATCGAGTCACAGTGCTTCGCCAGGGTAAAGTCATGGGACGGGCTGAGATTCCTTGCCCTGATGCGGTGCTGATCGATCTAATGTTTGGTCGCGAGCTGGCTCCCCCGCTCAAGCCCCAAACCCGTCAGGCTGAACCTGCTTTGCAGCTAGAAAAGATTCGGGTTGACACCGATCGTCTGACGCTTCGCCTCGGCGATTTGACTGCCTATAAAGGCGAAGTGATCGGACTCGCCGGACTCGAAGGCAGTGGACAGCAACAGCTTTTATTAATGTGTGCCGGGTTGCTGCGAACGTCTACAGGTCAAATTCGCGTCAATGGCGTAGAGATGACTCACGAATCCTATTCGACGTATCTCGATCGAGGGATTGGATATTTACCTGCCGATCGCTTAAAAGATGGGTTGGTGAGTGGGTTATCGATTCATGATCATGTTGCCCTTCGCACTCCTGCTCGGAGTTTGTTTGTCGATTGGAAAGAAACCTTAAAGCAAACGGTGCAAGCGATCGCAACGTTCAATATTCGTGGCAAGCCTAACACTCCTGTCGAACGATTGTC
>JBBRMC010000546.1:0-3275 GCA_038231055.1 Leptolyngbyales cyanobacterium | reverse complement strand
GGAGAATTTGCCAAATCACCTGCAAACTCGTTTTGTCTATACTCCTGGTAAAGTCACCGTGCGCGGCTTGGGAATGCTCAGCGCTGATCAACAACTCTCAAATCTGATTGATTGGCTGAGTCGAATGCAAGGCGCACTCCTTGAACCCGCATTGGTATGAGCCAGCTTTAGGTTGTATTTATCTGAGGGCTTTTGTATTCTTTTGCAATTCAAACTACGATCGTTCGTACTAATAATGTAGATGTTCCTATTCAAAATGCGATAGCTTCGCTGCACAGAATGTTCATTTTCACTCTTGATAGGATTGTTCTCACCAAAAACACAATTGTTGGCTAAAAAAGTAAGGGCATTTCAACCTGAGATGAGACCGTTCCTATTTTTTGGATGAGTGTTGTTTGATGGATGTTGTGACTCAGAGCGCGATCGCCCTCGAAACTGCCATCGCTCTCACCTGTCGAGTAACTCATTCACGGTCGTATATAACCATTCGTCTTGTAACTTTTCGATTGCTAATTCTTTTTGCTTGGCTTCTACCTCGATCCAGGGAGCGTGACGGTAGCAACTTGGCATCACGGTAATGTAATCGCTGTGACGCTGATCGCTAAAGGTTTCTGCACCGTTTGAGATATGCACCAGTTGCCACTCTGGAGTCGCCCACGTCGATCGCGCCGCCTCTAGCATGTCCGCAACGGATGGATCTTCGTAGGTGTCTACCTGCTCATGAATCACATGATGATGGGCATCAAACACCATCGGCACGTTTGCTGACTGGCAGACGGCAAAAATATCCTGACTGCTATAGGTATATTCATCGTTTTCTAGCGTCAGCCGCGATCGCACGTTGTCAGGCAAGTCTTGAATGACGCGAATGAGTCGTTCTGCTCGATCGCCTTTGCCCCCATGAATATTCATCAATGCCCACGGAGATTGGGGAAGCTGCAAGTAATCGAAAATTCGGGCATGAGTTTTGAGAATTTTGATGCTGTTGTCAATCACATCAAGCCGATCGGAACTCAACACCACAAACTGATCGGGATGCAACACTAGCCGGATCTTTAGCTGCAAAGCTCGATCGCCGACTAATCCCATTGCCTCCTCAAACTCCGCTAAAACTTGCTCACCAATGACATCATCAGCAAACGGAAATAGCCCAGAACTGAGGCGATAAAGTCGAATATTGTTGAGGTTGCAGAACTCGATCGCTTCGCCCAAACGCCGCAAGTTATCAGCGTAGAGTTCTCGCAGCATTCGCTCCTGCTCTAAGGAGTCAAACTGAAAGAGACGCTTGCGAGTTACCGTTCGATAGCGGACTGCTTTGGATGCTGTAATGCAGACGAGTCCTAATTCGGGCACCATTATGAGCTTTTTCTATCATGAACTATCCGGCATGATTATTCCTCAGTTTTCTTCAACGATTCGGGCTTGTGAATGGCTTCTTTTCCCGTCTTGTCGCTCTCGACTAAATACTCAGGATTCTCTTTTGAAGCGTCGAAGTGATGTCCCTTTAAATCAGTGGGTTCTGTCAGTTTTTTCTTAACAGTGCCTTCTACAGTTTTGCCAGAACTGTTCCACTCAACCTGGTCGCCTTTTTTAAATGTTTCAGTCATCGCTGGTTAATGTCTACATTCCTACACTCATAAAGGTATTGAATTAATCGATCGCTAACCTCTACCTTTCGATAATGAGTCCTCATCACCATTCTGTGAGCGTCTCTTCCTCCGGGTAGGTGTCACGAATAATGCTGACTCTCTAGAGTCACAGAAGATGAGCACTCTAATCTAAATTTGCTATGACCTATGACTATGATTTGTTTGTAATTGGAGCAGGTCCAGGAGGCTTGGGAGCCGCAAAACAAGCCGCCCATCATGGCGCACGAGTCGCGATCGCTGAAGCGAGTCATCTCGGCGGCACCTGTGCAAATCTTGGCTGCATTCCCAAAAAATTAATGGTGTATGCGGCTAATTTTGGTCACTTAGCAGAAGCCTCTAAAGGCTATGGCTGGAGCGGAGACCCGCCTTGTTTTAATTGGGCAGAATTTGTCAAAGCGAGAGATCAAACGATCGAGAAATTTCGACAATCCCATCAGCGATCGCTGACTAAACGAGGAATTCATCTAATTCACGATTGGGCACAGTTCATCGATGCCCACACCCTAGAAGTCGGTGAACAAAAAATCACTGCCGATCATATCTTGATTGCCGTGGGAGGTCACTCCAGCAAGCCCAGCATTCCCGGTATCGAACACGCGGTCACGTCTACGGAGATGTTTCACCTGCCACAGTTGCCCAAGCGAATTGCCATTATTGGCGGCGGATATATCGGCGTTGAGTTTGCGAGTGCGCTCCATGCCTTTGGGACAGACGTATTTTTGATGAATCACAACCACTGCATCCTGAATGGATTTGACCCCGCCATTAGCACTGCTATTCATAAAGGATTCACTGACCGAGGCATCCAGGTTGCCTGCAACACTACCGCCAAAGAAATTATGCAGACCGATCGAGGATTGCAGCTAGTCTTATCAGGTGACTCTGCCGATATCACGGTTGATCTGGTGCTGTGCGCGACCGGGCGCACTCCTAATTTAGACAATCTCGGTTTAGAACAAGTCGGCGTTGAAATCGGTCAGCGCGCGATCGCAGTTGACGCTCACAGTCGCACGAGTCAACCCAATATCTTCGCTGTTGGAGACTGCACCAATCGCAAACAATTAACTCCGGTGGCGCTATCAGAAGGGCGAGCATTTGCAGACACAACCTTTGGCGATTATGCGTGGACGGTCGATTATGGCAATGTGCCATCCGCGATTTGCTGTCGCCCCGAAGCTGCATCTGTGGGCATGACAGAGACAGAAGCACAGACTCAATTAGGGGATGCCGTTCGCTGCTATCAAAGTGAGTTTCAGCCGTTATTTCACAGCATGAGCGGGCAGAACGAAAAAGCTTTAATAAAACTCGTTGTGAACGGAGAGAACGATCGAGTGATTGGCATTCACATCGTCTGCGATCACGCAGCAGAAATCCTACAAGGATTTGCACTAGCCATGAAAAAAGGAATCACAAAGCAGGAACTGGATCGGGCGATCGGGATTCATCCGTCCTCTGGTGAGGAATTTTTCTCGATTCGTTAAATTAGGCAAATGTCATTCACAGGTGTCCTCACACTAGCCTTCTCCCGCAGGAGCTACCGTGTATACACAAGTTGATCGAGCCGTCATTGCTAAAATCTTTCGCCCCCTAAATCCCCCATTCTGGGGTAGGGCTAATTCGTTTTCG
>JBBRMC010000545.1:0-3284 GCA_038231055.1 Leptolyngbyales cyanobacterium | reverse complement strand
TGTCCAAGGTGAGCGTAACTCAACCTGACTGGTCTCTGCGTAAGGAGAGGTTCCTAAACGCGCTGCTGCGGTCGTAATAGCAATCGATCAAAACTCCTAAGTGAACGGCGAACGTTTATAGGTAGCGGGTTCGTCAGCGTTCAGCCGTCATGCGAAAGATTTGCTGAGTGCCGATCGCCAACTTAATCACTTCCGATTAACTTTGGAAGCGACCCTAGATAAAACAATGCCCGGAAAGGTAAACAACAGTCAGCCGGAGCCGACGGGTCGCGATACCTTTCCGGGCAAAACGCACTAGTTAGCTTAGGGCGTTGATCGCGTAGTCGATGTAGGTGTTGGCTTCGTTAGCAGCCTGACCGCTCAAGCCGTGGCTAGACTTGATGTTCTTCAGCGCTTCAACATACCAGCTAGGAGCGAGGTCAAAGGTGCGGTTAATTTCATCTAAACCAGCAATCAAATACTCGTCCATCGGACCGGTGCCACCAGCAACCAAACAGTAGGTCACCATGCGGAGGTAGTAGCCGATGTCACGAGAGCACTTTGCTTTGCCTTCGGGACCCGCAGCATACTGAGAACCCTGCATTTGGGTGGTGTAGGGAAATTTTTGGTAAACAGCTTGAGCTGCACCGTCAATCAGCTTCTGAGCATTGTTGGTCAATGCACGAGCCGCTTCCATGCTGGCAGCAGCGCGCTCAAAGCGACCGTTGACTGCTTGCAGTTCGGTGTTGCCAAGGAAACGACCTTGGGTATCGGCTGCTGCGATCGCTTCAGTAATTGGGGTCTTCATGAGTCAATATCTCCCTAAAAGGTGTCTGTTGTTATTAGGACAAGGTTCTGATGTTTGGCTCTATCGCTAGAGCGCAAGCGAATCTGGTGACTAATTGCAATTAAGCAACAGCAGCAGCAGCGCGATCGAAGTAGCTGGACACTTCAGACATGATTGCAGAACAATCGCCCTTGGTGATTCCGTTGGTGTCGCCGACCAGTTGAATCGCCGCTTCTTTCATTTTTTGAACGCCAGCAGCCGTAGAACCGCCGGGAACGCCCAATGCTTGGTAGGTCTCACGTAGACCGTTGAGGCAGCGATCGTCAAGAACGCTAGCATCTCCAGCCAGGGTTGCGTAGGTCACATATCGCAAAATGATTTCCATGTCGCGAAGGCAAGCCGCCATACGACGGTTGGTGTAGGCGTTTCCACCAGGAGCGATTAGCTGAGGTTGCTCGGCAAACAAGGCGCGCGCTGCGTTGGTGACGATCGCAGAAGCGTTGCTGGTCATGCGGTTAACGGTGTCTAGGCGCTTGCTGCCATCTTTGACGATACCAGACAAAGCATCTAGTTGAGAGTTGCTCAAAAACTCACCTTTGGCATCAGCCTGAGAGACTACCTTAGCGAATGCGTCTAGCATGGATGTTTCTCCTAATTACTGGATTTTGGTTCGTTTAAGTCAGAACTCGACAGTTTGTATCGAGCCGTCTTCGTCGGGGCTGTTTGATTCAGCCTGAGGGCTAAAACCCTAAACTGATTATTTCAAGGTCTCTTCTCATTTACGTCGTTTCTTATCACTTGTTAACAAACCAGTTTATGAAGTGACGCTGAGAAATCTGAGAAAATTTCGCTTTTAGATGAGAAGGCAGGAATCTTGACTTATCAGTTGTTTGGATGGGTTTCATCAGTTGTTTTTACCCTTCAGGTTATTTTTATACAATGCTGCAAGGGCTTTATTTATTACAAGTTGTTAATTCGTATCAAGTCTAGAGAAGTAATCCGTCAAAGCTATAGCTTGACTAGCTTTAACTATGAGAGAGAAGCCTTTTTTTTATAGCAAACCAGACAATTGTGAGTTTTTGCATGAACTTGTATTAAGTTAACACTCTGTTACTATGCTTGAAAGTCTGACTTGTTTTGATTTTTCAGCTTCAGCGCTCGGAGCCTAGTTGTGAAGATTTTTGTAGAGTTGTAACGGGCTTTTGGCGACATCGATTTTAACTTTAGTAAAAAGTTTAGAGCGAGAGATCTTAGCTAAAGGGTTTAAGCCCTCACATCCTTCGTTTTAGAACATCTAGCAGCTTTGTGAACGTAGGAGGTAACGGAGCGATCGCCACGACCCATTCCTCTGTTACAGGATGTTTGAGCCGCAGTTGCCAAGCGTGAAGTGCTTGACCTGGGAGATTGACGTTAATGGATTTACGACCTGAGCTGTAGACTTGATCGCCCACGATCGGGTACCCCATAAAGGCGCTATGGACGCGAATTTGATGAGTCCGTCCGGTTTCAAGCTCAAACTCCATCAGCGTGTAGTTTCCTAACCGTTCCTTAACGTGCCAGTGAGTGATTGCTCTCCGTCCTTTGTCTTCGCTGACGACTGCCATTTTTTGCCGATCGACCGGGTGCCGTCCGATCGGCTGATCGACGGTACCGCTCTCTTGAGGTGGCGCACCGTAGATGATCGCTAAATAATCTCGTCGTGCTGTTTTAGTACGAAATTGTTCTTGCAAATGGTGAAAAGCTTGCTCAGTTTTAGCAACCGCGATCGCGCCTGTGGTGTCTTTATCCAGTCGATGCACGATGCCGGGACGCTGAACTCCATTGATTCCCGGCAAAGTCGGACAGTGAGCTAAAAGCGCGTTGACCATCGTGCCTGTTTCGTGTCCGGCGGAGGGATGCACGACCAATCCCGCAGGTTTGTTGAGAATCAGCAGCGAGTCGTCTTCATAGAGGATATCGAGCGGGATATCTTCGGCTTGCAGATCTAATGGTTCTGCGTCGGGAATGTTGATTTGGATGCGATCGCCCGACTTTACATCCAATTTTTTAGAGGTGCAAATGTCGCCGTTAATCTGCACGTGCCCTTGCTCGATTAGTTTTTGAAGACGCGATCGAGACACATCAGTAAGTTGACTGGCGAGATAGCGATCGAGGCGATCGCTGGTTTCTTCAACAGAGAGTTCGATTTGAGAAGACAATTCTTAAGCAGCCTAAATAATTCAGTTTATCTATTCTCTAGTATCGCTAAAGATAATAAGTATCGCTAAAGATAATACTCCATGACAAAGTTTGAAAGTTTGACTCCTCGGCACTCGACTTGTTGCGGTTTGACGATCGCAAATCCCCGATGTTCAAAAAAGGAACGGGCGGTAATGCTCACTTCAACAAACAAGCGAGATAGTTGCCGTTGAGCCGCTTGGGCGACGATCGTATCCAACAATTTCGTTCCCACGCCCTGCCCTTGAAAGTCCTTATGAGTATAGAAACAATCGATGTGACCTGTAGATTCAAGCTCTGC
>JBBRMC010000544.1:0-3288 GCA_038231055.1 Leptolyngbyales cyanobacterium | reverse complement strand
TCACACAACTGAACTAAACAGAGGCGATCGCGCAGGGGCAACAATCCCATTGTTTCGGTGTCAACCGCGATCACGTCTGTCTGCAAATAAGTCTCTAGCACGGCAGTCGGGAGATCACCGTCACAGATTTGAAAGTCTTTAGGTTCCATTAATGTTGAGAAGCGGCAATAGAGTCAAACCGATCTCATCTTACAATTCGTTATCTGCGAATGAAGATCTGGGTAAAGTAAATCTCTCCTTTTGCGTTGCGGCTGACTCCGATTCCCGTTAGCCCATAAGTTCCTTGAATGTTTTTTAGGTGCCCAGGACTTTTCAGCCAACCTTCTACCGCTTGCGTGGCAGGGTCTTTGTAGCCCATATTGTAAGCAATGTTTTCGGCAGCACCTCGATAGGAGACTGACTTGGCGATTTCTCTAACACGTTGATCAAAGCCTTGATGACTAAACGGCACCTTTCCGTTTGCCATGTCTTGACTGTGCTGTCTAGCTTGCTGGGTGAGAGCGTCTGCGATCGCCAGAGGCGGAAGCTTACGACTGGCACGATATTGATTGATTTGCTGATAGACCGCTTTCTCAAGAGCTTGCGTGGTGGAATCGGTGCGAACCGCTAACTTAACAGGGGGTACAGAAGGCTCTGCTGAGATCGAATTTGTCAAATTTGTACGATTATCGGCATGGGCAGAGACACCCAAAAGGCTCATGGTCACCAAGGCTGAAATCGCCGCTCTAGACAGAAAAGGTCTTAGCATAATAGAGCTTTATACAACGTCTTCCGTAGATAAATACCATGAACTCGACTTTTTTCACAGTGATGATCATCACATTGCCTTGACTAAGCCACTTACCTTCAGGAAGGTGTAGAGTCTATCTTTATCCCTCCGTCACATTCAAGAACGCGGATAGGGTTTTATTAGATTCGTTCCTCGATAGACGTGAAACTTATCGACGATCACACCTCCGCGCTGTAGCGGTACTTCGCCCAATTTTTCAAACGTCTGAAAGTAGGGCACATAGTCTGCCGCCGAATCGCCGTCGGTTTGAAACTGATTAGAGACTAGATATAGACCAGTTTTGCCAAGCCACTGATTAGCCGTTGACCAAAACGCAAAGCCGCGTAGATCTTTTTTGTCAAAACACGTGACCGGAATGGGTGCTAAAGGGGTCAACGCCATGCCAATATGTCCTGCCAAATGGAAGCGATTGCTGAACACAAAATCAGCATTTTTAAGGGCAGCTAAAAGCTCAGGAGATGCCGCAAAATTTTGGCGAAGCTGCACTATATCGACTAGCTGGATTGAGGGATCGGTTTCAGGTGCCAAAAACCCGCCAAAAATTCCGTAATGACTCGGTTTTTGTAGCGTTCCTAACGTGATGTGCGAGAGGGCAGTCAGCAGCAACATGAAGATCGCGATCGCTGATCCCCACAGCCATCGCTTCACGAGTTTTGGGTGCCGTTCTTGCCAAAGGGCGACCTGTTGACCGAGTAGAGGAGTCGCGGCAAAAAATCCGGGCATCGTCCAAGTAGGCAAAATCTGTTGGTAGCCGCCAATCAGCGTAAACACTAAAAAGGCGGGAACAGAGAGCCAGACGACTAGCCACTGACGATCGCGCAGGTTAGACAACTCAGTGTAGTTTTCAGGTTTAAACCACGATCGCACGGTCGATCGTCCGGCTCGACTCGCCGTTGAGAGGCTAACCCACCAGAGCGGCAATCCGATCGTGGGAAACAAATAAGCGCTGTGAATGAGAGCCGTTTCAATCACTTTTGAGACCTGGTAACTCGTGCCAGGAACGCTGCGGTTGCCTTGAAATAGAAATGAAACCCAATTGTGCTGCCAGTTCCAATAAAGCACCGGGGAGAACGCGATCGTAAACAGAGCCATACTGAGAAAAATCCACGGCGATCGCAGTGCCGATCGGTGCACCGAACTCGTGAGACAAAATCCGATCAGTCCCGCTCCCAACAAAACGCCGTGATATTTGCTCAAGCAGGCAAGACCGACCAATAGCCCAATCACAGCCAATCGATACGTCGGGCGATAAGGCACATTATCCCGGTTAAAAAATTCGCAGGCAGCGACCCAAAGCGTCAGCGACCAGAAAACCATGAGCGGCGCATCGGGCAGCGTCAAAATGCCAAAGCCGACTTGAAAGATGGGCGTGATCGAGGCGATCGCCAACGTCAACACACCCGCTCGTTGAGAAAATAAGTGGGTGGTCGCCCGATAGAGAAAATATAACGTTGCCGTAAATAGCAGCACTGCTCCGAGTCGAATCGTGAGCGGTGACACATTTCCAGTGAGCCAAATCCCAAATCCCGTAGTCAAGGCAACGAGCGGCGGATGGTCAAAATAGCTCCAGTCAGGATGCAGCGTGTAGAGATAGTAATAGGCTTCATCAAAACCCGCTGGAAGCCAGACAGCAACCAGGCTTCTAAACGCCAAGCCTGCAACGAGAATGAAGATCACCGATCGAGGCAATTGGCTCCATCCTTTCTGAATTGTTTGCATCACAACTGATTAGCCACCAAGAAACGAATGACCTGATAAACGCCAACTTGGTTCAGCCGTTGATAACTCTGAAGCGAAATATTTGCCTCGTCCAACGTGCTGGGGGTTGTCACCATCAGTATTGATCGCTGAGTCTTTTGTTGGCGCACTTGTTCCAAGTAGGGCTTAATTTTTGCAGCGCGATTAATGAATGTGATCGGCTGGCGAGTGTAAAAGACTAGACTGGGCTTTTCAAACGAGTTAGTCGCCATGACGATCGGTTCATCTCCCTGCCGGACTTCACCCACGATCTGAGCGACTTCTCTAAGAGGAAGCTGTCGCTCTATGTCTAGAATTCCGATAAAGGGTGTGATGACGAAGAGAATAAACGCTGCATAGGTCACCAGATTCACGCCCCAAAACCAGGAGATTTTGCGCTTGAGAATTAAGACTATGCCGACGATCGCGCCGCCGAGCCAAATCAAACCGCCAATTTGTGGCAGTCCTGCCTCCTGCATTCGCATCCCCAATTGAGGCATTGATGGATCACGATTGAGCCAATTGGGACTGTAGAATGTCACCGCCGCCAACGTGATACAAAGAGCCAGACTGACATAGACACTCGCCTTTAAACCCCAGTTTGGAGCAGTTTTTTCTCTCTGATCACTCCACCAGAGCGAGACGAGAATCGCCGCCGCCGGAACTAAAGGCAGGGTGTAAGTAATGTATTTTGTGACCGCGATCGTAAAAAAGCCCAACACGACCCCAAACCAGATCAGCGCAAATAACCCTAACTGGCT
>JBBRMC010000543.1:0-3292 GCA_038231055.1 Leptolyngbyales cyanobacterium | reverse complement strand
GCGCAAAACGAATTTTTCTGAATCGTCCTCAGATTGCTTGAACGCAGTCAAAATGAGATTTTTTGATTGCAAGTCCACAAACGATCTGACGGGTGGAAGTGAGCCTTGAGGATTCGGACGATCGAGTTGCACCACTTGCAAGGGTTGATTAAATTCGCAGCTTCTACGGACAGTTTGAGCCGATCGCCAATCTCCAGCGTGAGGATAAATGGCATAACTGAAGGTGTGTATGCCCAGATCGGCTTCTGGATCAGGAAACTCAGATCCGCGTAATAAGGTGAGACGGATTTGACTCGGCTGACAGTCGTAACCGTGTTTGTAATCGCTAAGGATGCTAACTCCATAAGACTGATCGCTTAAATCTGCCCAGCCCAGCGCGGGAACTTCCCATTGGGCTTTTTCACGATCGCTCTCTGGTTTAGTAGTTCGCTCGATCGCTCCGCAAGGCATCTCATAGGTAGCAAAATCAGTAGAGATCGTCAGGGGGAACGCAGCCTTAACTAAAACGTGCCGTTCTTGCCAATCGACTTCGTTTTTAACCTTTAAAATCGATGAATTTTGCTCAAGTGAATAGGTCTGTTTGAAGGTGGATTTTCCAATTTTACGAATGACGCAGATTTGACGATCACCCGTTTCAATCTTCACTAATTCAACCGGCAATAGAGGCTGTTCTGCATAATCTGGGTCGATGTTCCAAGCATCCCAATATTGCCCTGAATCTGGAAAAGCCTGAAGTTGATTTCCGGGTGCACTCAGGACTTCTCTCTGATTTGTTTTATCAAAAATACTCGATAAATCGCCCGTTCGAGAATCAACCACTACGTTAAGATATTGATTTTCTAACTCCCAATTCACGTTGGGATCTGCGAATTTGTGATCTGGAACGAGCCAAAAAGCTCGATAACCGATCGCTGGAATATTGGCATCTTCTTGAAACTTAAAAACCTTCCCTTTCCCTGCAATCTCTTTAACAGATCGTTCCCAATTTGACGGATTGAATACAACGATCGCCGTCGCGTTTAGATGAGGGGATGCAGGTAAATTAATTCGGTGAGCAATTGCTGCTAACGACTCGTCAATAATAGCTGAACAGATACGATCGCTCTCTTGCCACTCTTGATTTGCATCCACGAAGACTTGCGTGATTGAAGACCCAGGAAGAATGTCATGAAATTGATTGAATAATGCTTTTTTCCAGGCAATTTCTAGCGCTGTTTTAGGATAAGAACTACCTATCACTAAGGTTGCTAGAGACGCAAATAATTCTGCTTGATAAAGTTTCTTTTCACAGTCGCGATTCTGTTGTTTTTGACCAGCGTGAGTCGTGTAGCAACCGCGATGAAATTCTAGATAAAGTTCGTCATTCCAAATAGGAACTGTAGACTCAACGAACTGATCTAAATACTCTACAACGCTTGTAAACTCCAATGTGGGGAAGAAAGGCGACATTTGCCAGCGACGAGCAATCTCCAACATATCTCGCGTTGGTCCGCCTCCATGATCGCCCACCCCAGGTAGCCAGAGAGACTCTAACAGACCCGTTTTGGCTGTCCAATCCCAAGCATGAAATGCCATTTTGGTCGGATCGATGCCCTCACCGATCGGAGCCGACATTACGCTAGAGATCTGACTGCCATCCGGCGATCGCCACTCAAAAATCTCATGGGGAAACTGAGTCGTATCGTTCCAGCACAACTTTTGAGTCACAAAATAATCAATTCCGCCTTGTTTAAGCAGTTGCGGCAACTGCCAGCAAAATCCAAAACTATCGGGCAACCAAGCAACTCGATTAATATCACCAAACTTTTCTTGACAATAGCGCTGTCCGTAGAGAATATGACGGGCGATCGATTCTCCACTAATTAAATTCAACTCCGGCTCAATCCACATTCCGCCGACAATTTCCCATCGTCCCGATCTCACTTGATCCTGAATCTGAGTAAACATTTCAGGGCGGTTTAGCTCCATCCATTCATAGAGCGCTGGAGTCGAGTGACAAAAGGTTAATTCAGGAAAATCTTTTTGCAGATCGAGAACAGAATTAAATGTCCGTTCTGCTGCCTTCCAAGTCTCGTCAACCGTCCATAGCCACGCCATATCTAAATGAGCATGACCGACTAAATAAATCGTGTGCTGTTTGAGTTTTAAACTAAAGGGTTGAAGTTGTGATCGAAGAGTTTTTAGTGATTGATTAAAGTAAGCTCGATCGCTCACAGATTCCCAATCAATCATTTGAAGAGATTCTGAAAACTCCCCTAATCTTTCTGGCGCAAACGATTCTAAATAGCTTTGCAAGACGGCTAGCTCATCGGCGACAAAACCTGGATCGATTTCATCATAGTTCGATTCGTAAATGAGGCGCGATCGCACTAAAGCTCCATCATCATGCCCCGGACTGACCAACCGAATCGTGACTGTAATAACCTCACCTAGAACGACGGACGGACTGAGAACAATTCTGGCTGAATGATCAAACAAATCGCCTTCTTGAACCAGTTGACCATTGACATAAACTTCTGCGACTTCTGCCCACCAAGTTAATGCCAATCGCAACGTTAAATTTCTTAGCTCATACCCTTGAAGAGACTCCGGCAAGACGAATTGTTGATAGAACCAGACCGCCTTGCGTCCCTTTGCCCAAGCAATGTGGTTTTTGGCATTGAGTTCACAAAGCGGCTCTTGCAAATTCAGGGCTTGAGACGGAGCGGTGAGGCTCGATCGCCAGCCAGTTTGCACGTCATATTGAACCAGATGCCGCAATCGGTCAACGATTCCTGAAATCCGGTGACGATCATTTTCAGTAGAACCGCTCATAATCATCATGGCTACCTATCCAGAACCACGTCACTGTATCGCTTTCCAAAACTCCAAGTGCGCGATAGCTCCGCGTTATGCGAACTGACCAAATTCCTTCTTCACTATTGATGCACTTGAAATGCAGCGACGGATGAAACGGATTATCTGCCCACAGTCGATAAGCTTTTCGTGCTGCCTCTCTGACAGAATTGCTCAGTGGGTAATACTTAGCCCAGAACGACGGCAGCGTGGCAGACTTCATAGCTGCTCATAATTCATCGGCACTGATTGCCCTTCTGCAATTTCTTGCTTTGCTTGTCGAGCTGCTGCACTCAAACTATCTTGTGTTCGCTTAAATGAAGTCTCCCACCGTGTTTCGTCTTCCAAATCGGTGATGTATTCGCGAATATGCTCGGCTACTCGCTCTTGCAAGTCATCGGGCAGGGATTCGATCATCTTGACAATTGTAGTGATGGCAGCCGAAGACATAAGTTGT
>JBBRMC010000542.1:0-3292 GCA_038231055.1 Leptolyngbyales cyanobacterium | reverse complement strand
TTCTAGCGTGCAGTTTGGCAAAGCAGGAACCGTTGCCAAAACGCAACCACTCGCCTGTTGCTCTAGCAAAATGTGCCACGTAATATCTGTTGAAGATTGGGAAGCGGTATGAAGGTTCATCGAGCCAGTCTCCTTTACAGCATCCTCATTTTAACGTGCGAAGTGGATAGAGTGCGATCGCTGATTGCAGAGACACACGATCGTGATTTTTCATTCCGAGGTGAGCATTGTAAGTGCGATCGCAGTTTTCCATCAAGCCCGATCGAGGCTTTGCACTCGACCTGACCGCAGCTTCTAACTTGAAAGCCGATCGAGACTCTGCTGGATGATCGCTGCACTATATTCATCGCCAAACTCAACAAAGATCTCTAGTGCTTGCTGTAGACAAGTTTTTGCTTCTGCTTGATCTTCCTCTGCCTCTGCCAGCAATCCTAGCTGACCATAAGTGCTCGCTTGGGAATAGCGATCGTTGAACTCGACTTTGATTTGCAGAGCTTGTTGGTAGTTTTGTCGTGCCTGCTCAAACTCGCGCAACTCCTCTGCCACCCTTCCTAATTGGTGATACGTGACAGCTTGAGAGTAGCGATCGTTGAGGTCTTTCCGAATGGCTAGACTTTGGTGATAGAACGTTTTAGCTTGCTCAAATTGTCGCCGCTCTAATGACACATCACCCAAGTCCATCAACACAGTGGCAACTCGCTCAGGTTGATTTAACGATTTAGCCATCTCAAGGGCAGTCTCGTAAGCAGCAATGGCATTCTCAAATTGCCGCATTTGCTCATAAGCATTGCCCAGCCCGCGCTGTAGACTCTGCATCAGCACTGGGTCAGGGTGCTGTTCCATCACCTTCAACCCTTCTAGCAAATAATCTTTTGCTTTGTCTGGCTGCTGCTGAGTCAGATAAGCCGACCCAATTTTGTAATACACCTCGCCACACAACTGCACATCATTTGGAGCCATCGATCGCCCACCAGACGGACGAAGCTCCATCAAAAGCTACTTAAGTTGTTCAATCTGAGTCTGATTTTCACTCGATGCAATCTGAAACGCAGGTGTCTCAAGTGCCTCGACCTTCAACTGTTTCAGGCTTTGCTCAGAAGTCTTAAACGTAAACAACCCCGACTTCCACGCCCAAAAATCAGGAGCATATTTGCTCACTCTCGTAATCGCATAATCTGGCAGCACAAACAGCAAAGGATGCGGCGCACTCTTGCGATAGGCATCTCGCACAAAATTTAAATCCTGCAAAATGGGTGGATACGCCCCTACGCCATCAGTCCCGATCGCGACCTCCAACCCTTGAATCAGCAACACGAGCTTTTTATCGGTCTCAACTCGCTCAATTCGCTCCATCAACGCTTCTCGCAAAAACCGCAAGTCCCGCTCTTGAGAAAAATTCAACACATCCAATCGCACCGCTGTCTCATCTAGATGATCTCGCAACGCCGCCACCAACATTGCCTTATCTGACTCTTGATTGACCTCAAGAAACCCAATCGTCAACCCGTCTGCAAAGTCAATAAACGTCAAGAGTTCAGCAAACTCTTGCTGATTTTGCTCTAAAAACACAGTGCGATCGTGGTTAGTCTGCTCTAGCATTTTGGTCTAAAAGATCTTGAAGGGCTGTTTGAAATAAAGCACTCTGTCGCACGGCTGGATTCGGGTAATTCCAGCGATCGAGTCCGTTATACTCCAGCACTGAAGTGTTGAACAGCATCAACTGTCCCGCCTCATCCTTTGTAATATTCTTGGTCAAACACACCTTTGCCAACAAAGGATAGTGGTCATCAGGAATGAATCGCTCAAAATTAAACTGCTGCTGTTTGGCGGCATACAGCACATCCTCCGCTTGAATCTTGATGTGTTTGCGAGTACTAGCCGTCTGACACGCACTTCGCACCATCTGCATCAACTGCCGCACATGACCTCCACTTGCCTGCGCCAGCGCTAAGACTTCTTTGGGCGACTCAAACAGTTGAGCAACATCGACCCGCTTCTCAATAATCTGAGTCAATCCCTTCAGCCCATCCGGGTTATCAGCAAGCTCACAACGATTTCGCACTAATTGATAGATGCTCACCATCGAAACTACATGCGGTTCGCCAAAGGTATTGACAATATTTTTAGAAGAACACAAGACAGAAATCGGAACCGTATAAATCGTGGTGCAATTCAACTCTTGAAGTTGAGACGCATAATCAAAAAAGAGGTGATTTCCAACCATCGGTGGAACCCGATCGAGATTATCAAAAATAACCAAAAACCCTTTTGAATATCGATGCTTAATCTTTTGATAGGCATCTCGCAGCAACAAATTGATATCCGCCTTCAACCGAGAAATATCTCGTTGTAAAGTCTGTCGAATCAAAGTTTTTTGTTTTTCGGCTCCCTTGATCTGAGCCAAAAGTTTAACGAGCAGCTTGGCAATGAACGGAGTCGGACTTCCCACACTTGCCTCAGCCTCTATGCTGACTGAGCTTTCGACCGTTTGTTCGTTTTCTTTCGTGATTTCCTTAAACCAATTTTCAAACCCCTTCAGCAGTCCTGCATCAAAGCTGAGTCCCATTTCCCGTAGCTCAAATTCGACCCTCTTAATCACGATCAGATAAAAGTCCGTGTACTCAGCATCATTAATATCGGTTTCTTCATTGACTTCCAAATAAATGACTCGGTAATCTTGTTCCCATTGGCGACGGATGCGCTGAAGTTCCGTGCTTTTGCCGCAACCACGATGCCCTGTAAACAGAATGGTACAAAATTCTCCCGGCTCTTGAAAATCTAAAACCGTGTTGACTCCCTCGATCGCTTCTGTCTTACGAACAGCCATCAAATCCACATAGTAGCGCTCCAAGCCTGCCCCATACAGAGGATCAACATCACAGAGACGAAAGGCTTCCTTCAAGGTTTTGGCGCGATAATCACTCATAGCGGTTGGGATGCAGGGCAAGTCAGCGAATGGGTTTCACTATACTCCCAGTTTACTGCTGCTCTTCAATCCGCTAATTCATTTTGTACATTGCCTAAGTTTGGCTCCGAAGTTTATTATCGCTACAAGAGCCAGCAAAACAAATTTTGGAGGCTCGATCGAGTCGATTAAATCGCTGCATTAGGTTAAGGAATCTCGTGGATTTTTTAACCTGTTATTTCTATCTCCTACAACCTGTGACAGATTCCGAATTTGTCTTCGTGAGTCAAGATCAAGCCTAACTTCATCGGAAACCTTCACTATGACAGTTGTTAACGCAGTTCCAGCTAGAGCCATTCTCTCCCCAGAAGAGCTGCAAAAGATAGA
>JBBRMC010000541.1:0-3300 GCA_038231055.1 Leptolyngbyales cyanobacterium | reverse complement strand
TATTTATTGATTTATAATCATCCTTAGTTATCGGTATTTGCTCCAGGTTTTTAGGAAGCGGTAGAAGGCATCTAATCACCCAAAAACCAGGCAAATAAGAGGAAAAGTCCCAATGCTGCCATCCATAGGGGAACTTTGACGATCGAAACTAAATCTAGTGGAAATATCACTAATATTTGAGTCAAAAACAGCCCTGCGATCGCTAGCAAGCTTAACCCGACTAATGGCATCTTTGCTCCTGATATTGCGGATGACAGGGACGATCGTAGAACATTCTCTGCCGCGAAACTGCCCTCAGTCTAGTTATATACATATTTTATCAATTAGGTCATCCCAGCAAAATCTTCTGTTTTTTATATTGTGATTATTTATACACAATGCTTAAGAGCAATACGGAAGAAGTTTCGCAACCAGCAAAATTCTTCTAAGGAGGTGCCACGATAGAGATTACAGTTCATGAACTTTAGTCAACAGCCCTTTACTTAACCACTCAATTGTTTCTAAACGATCGCGTTTTTGTCTTGTATCCCTGAGGACGATGATATGGAGATTCGGCTAAAGTCTTTACTCTTAGCATTCAGCATTTTTAGTGCGGTTCCAGCCCTAGCGCAGTCTGTTAATTTTGGCACTCTGACCTTAAGTTCTAGCAATTCTTCTGGGGCTTTAAACGGTTCGACTGGGGGTTCGACCTCACTGCCTGCGATCGTCAGCAATAGCGATCGCCATGACAAAAAATGTCTAGGGTTTGGCGATCCCACTCCCGATCACTTGCTGGTTTTACAAAAGCCTTTCTCAAAGATCAAGCTCAAGGTAAACAGTGGCGATAAAGAAACCACGATCGTGATCAAAGGCTCTGATAATTCGGTGCGCTGTGGCGATAACACTAACTCGTCAACTAAAGGGGCGATATTAGAAGACGGCGATTGGCAAGCGGGCACCTATCAGGTTTGGGTTGGCTCGATCGGACCTGGAGTTCGCCAAAGCTATCGGTTGACCGTGCAAGCAAATTAGCTCAACCGCAGAAACGCCAAAGTCTCCTCAATGCAGGAGACTTTGGCGTTTCTGAATCGATGAATTCGCCCCCTACCCCCAATTCTGAGAGAACTCGATCGCTTAAAGCCCCCACTTTTGGAGACTTTAGGAATCTTTTCGAGAGTTTGCGATCTGCTTTTAACCCACAACTCGGCGAGATAGGGGAATTTTGTATGCCAAGGGTCTCGATTGTTCGGGACTTCCGTTTTAGCCCTGAGATGAAGCCTCTGGCAATGGGTACTCTGAGTTCGGAATGGCTAGAACAGTGATTCCGTTTACGTAGGGGACTAAATGGCTGGTAGTTTCTAGAGTCAGAAATACCGTGAAATCTACTGAGGCAATTGCTCAATTCACGGAATCTTCACAGATTAGGTGTGTTTAATCACCTAAGCATGGCTCATAACTAGATTAGCGTTTATACTCAACACCCTTTCATCTCCTTCATTTTTGGTGCTTTTATATGCACAATGTCTCAGCTACCATTCCGTTTGTTGACCTCTCTGCTCAACATCAACCGATTCAAGACCAGATCGAGCAAGCGATTCGAGGAGTTCTGCAACGGGGCGATTATATTTTAGGTCAAGCCTTGACTGAGTTTGAGCAAGCCTTTGCCGCAGCGTGTCGATCGCAGCATGGCATTGGGGTCGCCTGTGGAACCGACGCGATCGCTCTCGGACTTCAAGCCTGTGGCATTGGCGAAGGAGATGAAGTGATTTTGCCCGCTAACACCTTTATTGCAACGCTGATCGGGGTGCTTCGGACGGGCGCAACCCCCGTTTTGGTCGATTGCGACGCTAAAACAGCGCTCATTGATCTCATAGCTGCCGAGAAAGCCATTACCCCAAAAACCCGTGCCATTGTTCCGGTACATCTCTATGGGCAAATGGTTTCACCCACGCTTTTGCGAGATCTCGCCAACACCTATGATTTGCTGATTTTTGAAGACGCGGCTCAAGCACACTTAGCAGAACGAGAAGGCTATCGAGCCGGGTCAATCGGAGTCGCTGCCGCCTTTAGTTTCTATCCAGCTAAAAATTTGGGCGCGTTGGGCGATGGAGGAATGGTCGTCACTAACGACGAGAACGTCGCTCAAAAAATGCGATCGCTGCGAAACTATGGGGCTCCTCGCAAATATTTCCACGCAGACTATGGCACAAATAGCCGTCTAGATACGATTCAAGCAGCCGTTCTCAACGTAAAACTGCCTTACCTGGCAGACTGGAACCGCGATCGCTCCTACATTGCTGAACAATACGACGCTCGACTCAGACCTTTTCAGGCTCAAGGCATTCTCCCCCTTCAAAACCAGTGTGGAAAAGGACACGTCTATCACCTCTATGTGATCAGAGCAGTGATAGAAAATCAGGATGGCTTGGCGACGTGTGCGCTCGATCGAGAAACCTTGCAAGCAGAACTCGCCCATCAAAACATTCAAACCGGAATTCACTATCCGCTTCCGTGTCATCTTCAGCCCGCCTTTAAGAATTTGGGCTATCGGGCTGGAGACTTTCCGATCGCCGAAACCCTGTGTCAAGAAATCTTATCTCTGCCCATGTATCCAGGCTTGAGTGAGCCACAAATTCATCGGATTGTGGAGGTGCTAGAAGCCTCTCTAACCGCTCAATCAGATCTCAAAATCTCGGCATAACGTTATGCGAATCCGTCTTTCTTCTACGATCGTTGAGCGCTATTGGAGCAACGCCGCCCTGCTGGGTTTGCTGACGCTGCTGTATGCGCCATTGCTGCTGCATTGGGTCGATGGCTGGCTCCGCAAAAGCATCAGCATTGAGCACGAATATTTTAGCCACGGCATTATTGGGCTACCTTTTGCGGCGTATGTAGTCTGGACGAATCGCAAGCAGTGGCAGCGAATTGCCGAAACCGATCGAGCGATCGGGCTAGAAAAATTCATGGGCGCACTCTTGCTGCTCGTGGCAGGCGTTTTCTATCTCAGTGGGTTGCCCGATTTTGTAAATCTTTCTCTTCCCTGTTTGCTGACTGGAATCTGTCTGTGGTTAAAAGGGTTACCTGGCTTAAAACTACAAGGATTTGCTTTGCTGCTGGTGTTTCTAGCAACGCCGAGTGAGATTCCTTATTTAATTGCCCCTTATACGTTGCCCCTGCAAAGCTTTATCGCTGGCACGGCTGGCTTTATTCTCAATCAACTCGGTTTAAACGTTACGGTCGAGCAAATCTATCTATATGTGAACGGGCAAATCGTCGAAGTGGCTCCCTATTGTGCAGGACTCAAGATGCTGTTCACCAGTC
>JBBRMC010000540.1:0-3320 GCA_038231055.1 Leptolyngbyales cyanobacterium | reverse complement strand
TCGATTTGAGCGAGTATAAAAAAACGCTAATTGAGCGATTTGCCAATCCCAATATTCAGGATCAGCTTCCCCGTCTCTGTTTAAATGGGTCAGCCAAACTGCCAAAATTTATTCTCGGATCGCTTCGAGACCAGCTACAGCAAGGCGGAGAGATTAAGTATCTCAGCTTAGCGATTGCGGCTTGGTGTCGCTACCTCAAGGGTCAAGATGATCAAGGAAATGCGATCGCCATTGATGACCCCTTAGCAGAGTTGCTCAAAGATAAGTCTCAAATCGGTGGATTAGATCCGCGCCCCTTGCTCAGCGTATCTGAAATCTTTGGGGAAGATTTACCCCAGTCTCCTCGGCTTGTGGAGACAGTCAGCGATGCTTTAAGTAGCCTATATAAGCTTGGTGCTAAATCAACACTTGCTGAATCACTGGCTCCTTCATCAACAACGGAAGCAAGTCACTCATTTGTTCAATGACGTGGTGAGCACCCGTCGATTGCAGCATAGCGGCACGATCGCTTCGTTCATCTTCGTTGATATGGGTTCCACCAATGTAGCCGACGATCTGCGGAATCCCTGCCGCAGCCGCAGACCGCACCCCACTCATAGAATCCTCAACAGCTACGCAATCTAAAACGTCTGCACCTAACTGCTCTGCTACATACTGGTAGATGTCTGGAAGTGGCTTAGTTCGTGGAACTGGGAGAGAATCGTGAGCGCTAAAGATACGATCGCTAGGAAAATAAGAAGTCAAGGCAGATGCCGCCAGACAAACGCTCAATCGTCGAAGACTGCTGTTGCTCACAAGGGCAAACTCAATTCCGCGATCGCGTAAGTTAATCAGTACTTCGGGCGTTCCTCCAGTCGCTCTAGCCTCTATGCTCAAATGCTCGATCGCTCTATTTTCCTCTTCGGTGACGAGCCGCACAATATCAGCCTCATTGAGCGCCTTTGGCGAGTCTAGATAGAGCTGACCCAATATCTCTCGATAAGGCTTGCCTGCAAAGCGCTTGATAAACTCAGGCAAATCGTAAACCCTCGCCCCCGCAAACTCAGCCGCAACCTCAGTGGTCAGTCTCCAAGCGCTTTTAAGCGCGATCGTTTCACTATCCACAACGGTGCCATCGTGGTCAAATAGAACGACTTTAGGCGGCTGAAATGGTTTCATAATGCTCCTCACAGTGATGCCTTAGTGTAGCCAACAGTCCATAATTCTGAATCTCTCGCACCGCTAAATCGCAGTCTCGATCGAGAGTCTTAGTGCATTCACACGGCTCTAAGCCAATGATTTGACTGAGAGGTGCTCCGGCTCGAATGGCTGACATAACACTCAGCTTATCTTTAGCATCATAAGGTTTGCCCGACTCAGCGCCCTCTCTGACGGCAAGTATCCATGCTGCGATCGGAATCATCAAGCGCTTCAGATCAACGTTTTGAGCATGGGCATCTTGAATAATTGGAATAATATACTTGCCGATTTTTCGGGCGGTTTCTGCTGAAATTCGCTCGATCGTATCGGGCAGCGCCTCATTGCTAAACCTAAGTAATACTTGATTTCGATAGTCTTCACACATCTGATAAGGCACAGGTGTGGCAATGGCAATATCATCCGTGAGAAGCCGACAAAACCAGTGAAATTCAGGGATGCTCACAGCCTCATGCACATACTCAATCCCAGCCCTGACCGCCAAACAAGCGATCAAAGAGTGCATTGCATTCAAGAATCTCGACTTGATATACAAATAGGGAGTAATATCGTCCGTCATAACAACTCCGACTTCTTCCCAAGCGGGTCTGTCGCCTTTAGACGTATCTTCTACAACAAACTGCCAAAAGGGTTCTGTAATAATAGGAGTACGATCGTCAACTTGCAACAACTGCTGAGAATAGCCAGCATCAGTTTCGTGAGCTTGAGGCACAATTCGATCGACGACTGTGTTGGGAAATGTTGCATGATCTCTGAGGTAGGCAGCCAGTTCAGGATCGATAATGTCAGTATAGGTCAACACAGCTTTTTGTAAAATATCGCCGTTTCTAGGCAAGTTGTCGCAGGATAGCGTGGTGAAGGGTGCAATTCCGAGGTCGCGTCGCTGCCGCAGTGCTTCTACAATAAAACCAATAGCCGTGGTTGGAGTCGCAGGATTGTTCAAATCATGAGCGATCGCGTCATGGGTAATATCAAGATTAAACCGCGAGTCTAAACAGTAGCCTGCCTGAGTGATAGTTAGCGTTACCAGATGTACAGCAGGAGACACCATCAACTCAAGCACGTAGGTGTGTTCTTCGACACCATCAACTATTTGATTAATCGAGCCAATGACTTCTGCTGACTCGTGAGTTTCAGCACTGCAATGGCGTTCAATTAAGGTGTAGAGATAGCTTTGTGGTTGTAGTGCCGTAATGGTGCCTCGGCTTTTGAGACTCACGCCGCAGATTCCCCATCGCTGGTCTTGAAACCGTTTCTGAGCAAGATATTGATGGATAATGCGAGCGAGGTGCCCTCTAAAAAAACGACCTGGTCCGAAATGAACAATCCCTGTATCTAAAATCTTCCGATTGTAGAGAGACTGTTGACTCCACAACTCAGCTACAGAGAGGAGTGGAGCGATTTGGAATTTTTCTTGAGTTAATATAGCCTGAGTAGCTGGTGAAACAGGGCTGTTCATGACATTCCTACATGAATGGAAGTGCTGTAGATGTGTTAATCGAGTCTCTTAGAACACGCATTAACACTTAAATAGAGAAACGCGATCGCAGTAGATACCAACTTCAGAAAACCTGAGTTCTGTCCAGTTGCAGGTTATAGCCCAGAAAAGAGAGCAATTGCTTTGCTCGTCTCGCTTTCACAAGGTATAGTTATCTGGCGGCTTGGTGACAGCCCATTGGGTCTTCCTATGATATCTGTGACCAGTACTTTGGCTATCCACCATTGGTAGGGTTTGAGAATCTTCTAGAATTGCTGGTTTCACGAAGGCTCTGCGACAGTTTACTCCTGAGAGCAACGTGTTACCCAAGATAGAGATGACTGAAAGCTTGCACCCGATTAGAACTCCCTCGTGGCTAGCATTCACCCGCCCATGATTGAAAATCACGGTCTAACGGTGCGAAGTCCCCTCAAGGGACTGAACGAGGGATTGAGGCAATTCAGTCCATTTCAATAGACTTCGCAAGGCTAGCCCGGAATTCCATTCACGGGCGGGACACCATCGCAGTGAAGAGGCGGGTGCAAGATCTGGCGTTGCTGAATTGATCTATGAAGCACAGATTTTACCCTCACCCTAGCCCTCTCCCAAAAGGAGAGGGGACAAGAGTTCTGGCTCCCTTCTCCCT
>JBBRMC010000539.1:0-3327 GCA_038231055.1 Leptolyngbyales cyanobacterium | reverse complement strand
TTAGGCTTTCAGCACCTTACACAGGTCGGGTTGAGATTCATTTTGACAAAAGACGTGCCAATTATATAGTGGAGTTATCAAAAATCTCCATCCAAAGCGGATGACTCCCGCATTTTTGAAGCCAGCGCAGACAGAGAGCGACGCTTTTTAAAGACATTCGTGCCTGAATCTTGGGTTAGCTAGACAGCGAGGAAGCTAGGGTTCTGAAAAGCCTCAAAGTAACTGCACTGATGCCAGCATTATATTGAAGGAGTTTTAACGATCGTAGATGCACCACGATTGATAAAGGTAATGCTTCTGATAATATACAAACCAATAGCGTAGGACTAAAGGATGAGAAACACCATAACTACGATCAAAGAAATCGCCGAGAGTGAATAAAACCGTTAAGACCGCAGTGAATGCTATTAATACGGCTAATGCGTCAAGTGCTCGGAGAACCAGGAGCCGTCTTGATCAGTATATTGATTGCAGTCTCTACTCTAGGATCACTCAATGCCACAATTTTTACGGGTGCTAGAACAAATTTTGCCGTGGAGCAAGATTTTGCTCGATTTGGCTTTTTGGGACGGTGGCAACAGCGCCTTAGGAACGTGGATTTATTAAGGTGCAACGTCTCACCCTCACCCTAGCCCTCTCCCCAAGGAGAAGGAACATGACTCTAGCTCCCTTCTCCTTGGGGAGAAGGGTTGGCGAGGGCTTCGCCCCACTTCGTGAGGAGGGCAGAAGACGCTCACAAGTCTTACAGGTTGTTGAATCCACGATCCTTAGTGCTCCAATCGCGGCACTCTATTTGCAAGGCGCGATCGCGCTTTTTCTGATTTTGCTGGGCACATTGACTCGTCAAGGCTTTTCGACGATGGTTGACTACACGGCTCCGGTGTTTTGGTTTTTCTTTCTGTTGAGCGGAGTTTCACTCTTCTTACTGCGGCAAAAAGACCTCGATCGAGTGCGTCCGTTTCGCGTTCCTCTTCATATACTCACGCCATGAGTCTTCTGCACTGTTTGCGGTTATCTACTCTAGTCTGATCCATACGGAGGTTGGCGCATTGGTCAGAGTGGCAGTTTTGGCGCTGGGAATTCCGTCTTTAAAGATGGAAACGACCTTAGTTTTAGAAGCACCCTACAAAGTAAGTGCGATCAAGTACAGTCTCCTGTTATGGAAGCTAAAGTTGCATATGCGACTAGAGAATATTGATGAGGCGGAAATGCAGAGTGAAACTCTTGGGGACGAGCGCATGGCGGTGCGTTCTTACAGTAACCTCAACCTGATTTCTCAGATACTCTGAATCATTTTGACACAATCCACTGACTGAATGAATCATTAAGATTGACTGTTCTCTATTTATGTAACAAGATTTATCTAAACCATAACCGGGATTAACTAATCTACATTGATATTTATCTATTCATTTCTAAACTCTTAATTAAACTATATTAAGAATCTGATGAAAAACAGCTCAGATCATCGACTTCTTAATTTCTAGAACTCTATGCTGGCAAGGATTTGCCTAACAACCAAAGCTCGGCTTATAGATTCTATTGAATAATTCTTTGGTTATCCATAGAACTTTGCTTTACTTTCGGACACCTGAACAGTAATCTTAGGTTTAAGCGTTCAGTTAACTAAGTTGCAAGCAATAACTGATTGGCACTGTCAATGCTAATCATTGCTTTCAATCAATGATGATCGAAGTTATTCAATCATCAATTTGAACGAAATTTCTTAACTCTAATGTCGAACCTGATTTTCGACGAGATCCGTCTCGCGGAAATTGCCGTTCGTCTTTTTCAACCCCGTGACCCTCACAGGGAACACGATCGCTATATCAAAAGGAAAGAATCATGACGGAGTTTTCACCCTTATCTCGGCGCAAGTTTCTGTTAGCAGCAAGCGCAACGGCAGCGGGTTCTGTTTTTCTCAAAGGTTGCGCAGGAAATCCGCCTACCGCAGGAACTGGTGCGCCCTCGTCTCCGGGTGCCAATCCCGTTGTGAGTGCAAAGCCGGGTGAAGAGCCAGAAGTGACAACGGCAAAATTGGGCTATATCCCGATCGTCGAAGCGGCTCCTATGATCGTCGCCAAAGAGAAAGGCTTTTTTGCCAAATATGGCATGGTCGATATTCAAGTCGATAAGCAGGCAAATTGGGGTGCTGCGAGAGATAACGTCAAGATTGGCTCCGCGGGTGGCGGCATTGATGGCGGACAGTGGCAGATGCCAATGCCTTATCTGATTTCAGAAGGGTTGATTACCGATAATGTAAAAGTGCCCATGTATGTTTTGGCGCAGCTAAACACGCAAGGAAACGGAATTGCGATCGCCAACAAACATGCTGGGAAAAACATCGGACTAAGACTCAATGAGCAGGTTGCCTTTTTTAACAACCTGAAGTCAGGCGGCACTCGGTTCAAAGCCGCCTACACCTTTCCTAAAGCAAATCAAGAGTTCTGGATTCGCTATTGGCTTGCCGCAGGTGGAATCGACCCAGACGCAGAAGTGGAATTGCTCACAGTGCCCACCGCGCAAACCGTTGCAGACATGAAGCGCGGCGCGATGGATGCATTTAGCACCGGAGATCCATGGCCTAATCGTATCGTGGTAGACAAGACAGGATTTATTGCTGCCTTGACCGCAGAACTGTGGAAGGCACACCCCGAAGAATATCTTGCAATGCGAAAGGATTGGGTTGATAAACACCCGAAAGCAACCCGAGCGATTCTCAAAGGACTTATGGAAGCACAACAGTGGTGTGACAACTTTGATAATCGTGCTGAGCTTGCCACAATTCTGGCAAAACGAGAATATTTCAGTATGCCAGAGAGCGTGTTATTAGAACCGCTGATGGGCAAATATAATCTGGGCGAACGCACGATCGATGACAAGTCAATGGCAGTTCTCTATTGGAAAGACAGCAAGGGCAGCGTGTCTTATCCCTATAAGAGTCACGATCTCTGGTTCTTAACCGAAAGCGTGCGCTGGGGCTTTTTACCCAAAGAAACATTAGCCAACGCCAAGACGCTAATCGATCAAGTTAACCGCGAAGATATTTGGAAGCAGGCGGCTCAAGAGCTAGGAATTGCAGCAGCCGATATTCCTACAAGCACATCTCGCGGCGTTGAAGAATTCTTTGACGGCATCAAGTTTGATCCAGAGAAACCTCAGGCTTATTTAGACAGCTTGAAGATCAAGAAAGTGTAAAATCCTGTCTAAAAACCTCACGCTTACGAACCCATTCCATCATTCGCCGAACCCGAACTTAGGAGCCTTTCTATGACCCTCGTTCAAAAGCGCAACCCAACCACGTCTACCCGCAAACCCGCTAACTCA
>JBBRMC010000538.1:0-3332 GCA_038231055.1 Leptolyngbyales cyanobacterium | reverse complement strand
GTTGGGGTAAAAATCCATTGTTGCCTCCTCTCACTTCATCTCCATAGAGAGGATGTCTCAAAAGTGGAAACAAATCAACTCCCTGACTTAATGTTGAGTTGATAACTGATCGATTCAGAGGCTTGAGACACGATCGCGAGTTCATAAATCCCTGTTTTGGTGATCTTGCCTGACCACGATGGATCAGAAGAGTTTTGAAATTTGGGCAACTCTGACTCTTGATCGGGAAACAGAGATAATCGAGTCGAGCGATCGGGCGCTTTGATCTCAATGTTCAGCGTTTTTCCCTGAGTGGCACGAATGCTATAAACCTTTCCCTGTCCGGGATTTAGAATAGTTTGCTCACTAAAGGATTGAGTGCTGATGCGACTCAAGCCAGACTGGTTCCGAAAAGCACTGACCTGATCACGAGCGATCGCATACCAAACTTGCCCAAACTTACGGGGATTCAACGGTTTGCCCTGCTGGTCAGGAAACCAATAGACAAATCGGGCATCGGTTAATGCCGAGAGCGATCGCCCACTCACATTAAGTTGATTGGCGGCAGTCACCCAAGCATTATAATTAGCGCGATTGTAGCGTCCCAAATCTCTTCGAGCGTCTTGACTCAGGTTCGCCAGCTTTTGCAAAACCGTTTCCGCTAAAGCATTCCATTCGGCACGAAATCTAGCGGCTTCGGGTTGTGAGTCTAAGTTGCGAGACTGCAATTGAGGATGTTGTGCATAAAACAATTCATCCACTAAATCAGTGAATAGGTTGAAAGAAATTCCTAATTGTTTGCGGCGATCGCGCAACGCTTCTTGAGTTTTCTGCTCGTCATTCGGGCTAGATTTGGAAGACGGTTGAGATACGATCGCTCCCAGTTGATCAGGTTTCAACTCAGGTTTTAACAGTGGGAGAAGTCTCCATCCGGCGATCGCAGTTAATCCAACAAACATAGATACCAAAATCAGAAACGATACGTCTTGCCAGATGGGAAGTTTAGCCAACGGTTCTGGGGGTTGAATCTTGGATTTTTGCGTCAGATCCCTCAATTTTGAGCGGCGGACGTTGAACGTTGAAGTCTTCTCTTTAACGGCAGTTCTCAATGCGTGAATCACCTTCACAGCGGTCGCATATCGTCCGTTAGGATTTGGCAACAGCATTCGCTCTAAAACTTGGGCAAATTTTGGACTCACGACTGCCCATTCTTGCCAAGACCAGTGCTGAGTTTTGTCGTTATAGAGTTCTTCTGGCTCTCGCCCTGTTAGCAGCACAACGGCGATCGCGGCTAGTGCATACAAGTCACTATCTTCGGCGATTCGATCGCCCAACCGTTGTTCTAATGGCGCATAGCCCCAAGCACCTGCCTTACCGTGAGAACGAAGCTGCAAGATCAGCGCCACGTCTCGCACCAACTCAAACTGAATCAAAATCGGCAACCGATCGGACGTTCGCAGCACAATGCTATCGAGATTGAGATTTTGGTGAATCACATCACGATCGTGGAGTTCTCTCAACACGGGCAATACGTTTTCCAATAGAGTCAACACTTCTGTCTCTGAGAAGACATAGCCTTGCGCTAGTCGTTGCTTGAGCAATGCTCGGTAGGTGAAGCCTTCGATGTAGTCTCTAACCCAAAACAGCCGTTGGTCAGACCCGTCTGAATGGACAATCACCACTCGAAATCTCGAAATCTGAGGATGGTGAAACTGCGTTAAAACACTCACCTCTTGTTGAAATTGGTCTCGAAGTTGATCAAGCGCATCGGGTTTAAGCGGAATAAATTCTTCTAAAACGCAGCGTTCGTGAGATCGCTTCAAGTCTTGTGCAATATACGCCCATCCATAGTCTCCTTGTGTCAGCACCTCAACGATTCGATAACGATTGTGCAATAGAGTTTCTAATGGAATTGGAGATGGCATATCAAACTCGTAGTAGTGAATTTACTCCCAAACCTAAGTGTTTGATGGGATGATCGGATAAAATTAGGACTTTTGTACTAATTTAACATCAGCGATCGATTTGGAGCTAACTTTTTGAAGGAAATTGATTTTTTGTATTCATGAAATTAAAATAAAGCTGATCGTTATAGACGAAGAAGTTGTGGGAATTATCACATTAGAATTTACGCACAATCGTCTTCAACAAAGTCAAAAAAAGCGGGTCTTGAACACCTGATTTTGCGTTAGTTCGTATTCCGATACGATCTTTAATGAGCTGCGATCGCTCAACGCTTTTCCCTCATCTTTGTTTAAGTTCATAAAGAAAGCTCTCTGGTAATTCACCTGATCGGGTAAAGCAGTCGTTGTCTATTGACAGCGCCCTCTATTCCTCGCCAAGCTGCCCCTAGAAAGCTCTTTATTCACCCCTGATAGGGGTTTTGTGCAAGTTCTGTGAATTCGTCAAAATCACAGGTCTCCTCTATGCGTCCTTATTGTTTGTTAACTGATATCCGTCCTAAAATCAGTTCGATGCCCCGTCAAAAAACCGAGGCGGCGGCTTACCTCAATCTCTACAAGCTTTCGGTTGAGAAGAAACGTCTTCACTATGAGCTAGACACGATCGAGCAGCGTCGTGAGCGCATTCAAAAGCGATTGGCGTTCTTAGAGAGCCAAGTTGCTGAACTCGAAAAGCCTCCGCAGCTTACACAAGATCGCAGCCTGTCAGCACGCTCGATCGCCAAGCAAGCGGCTTCTGATAGCGCTGTGTTTGAGACGCTATTGCTCGAATATTAATGGGCTAACTGAAATCTTGCACCCGCCTCTTCACTGCGATTGGGTCCCGCCCGTGAATGGAATTCCGGGCTAGCCTTGCGAAGTCCATTGAAATGGACTGAATTGCCTCAATCCTTCGTTCAGTCCCTTGACGGGACTTCGCACCGTTAGACCGTGTTCAATCACGGGCGGATGAATGCTAGCACGAGGGCGTTTTAATCGGGTGCAAGATCTCAGCTAACTCAACTGAAAACTCAAGAACTAGAAGGTGAAGAACTACAGAGGCGCGATCGTGCCTCTATTTTTTTGAGAAAACAACGCATTGAGCGCGATTTCTTGAGCTAGCTGCATTTGTCCATAGCTAAAGACGTAAGGGATGTCTGACGGCAATGAGGGCAAGAATTGCTCTAGCACATAAGGGCTACCGTAAATCACCAATGCTTGCAATTGCTGAGATTTGAGCAAAAACTCAAACCAATTTTGTGCGGTTTCTGTCAAGCCTGCGCTGCCTCTAAACGGGTTGCCTCGAATAAATAATTGCAGAAGAGTGGGGTGAGAATTCGTTAGATTCGAGTCGAATGCACTCGTCGGTGTATAGCGATCGATCACCTCAATATGATTAAATCCAAACTGGCT
>JBBRMC010000537.1:0-3332 GCA_038231055.1 Leptolyngbyales cyanobacterium | reverse complement strand
TGCTAGCGTGGAGTGATGCCGCTATTACTAACTTACGAGGGTTCAATGGTTAAGTCAATCTTAATTTAAGACGAGGCATCTGAAGGCGTGTTATTGCCGACTAGTTCAGAATTTGTGGCGTTGTGTCGATCGCAGGTCGCTTTGCTCACTCAAGTGCTGGGGGCATCCATGAGTGTGGTCTATTTGACTGAGGAATTGGTCGAAGGGGCAGAGGCGCGACTCGTTCCCGTCACAGCCCATCCTGAATCAGCTTTGGCGTTAGACCGATCGAGCCAATTGGCTCTCTCACCCGCGATCGATGAAGCAATCCCTCACCTGCCTTCTAATCGTGCAGAGGTGCCATCTAGCGAGGCTGCCGACCAGACAGATCACTCGGCGGTCTCCATGAGCAGCGAGTTGACCGTAGAACAGCAGCAGATGGTGTTGCCCCTCGTTCACGATGGCATGGTTTTAGGACTGTTAGTGACTGAACGGCACGATCGCCCCTGGACGACCTGGGAACACACCCAGATTGAGCGAATTGCAGACACGATCGCCTTGGCGTATGTGATGGATCAGCGCGCTCAATGGCTAGACCATACCCACCGTCAGCAACGGCTTTTACAGAGTGATCAGCATGACATCTTGGACAACTTGCTGCATCAGTTTAAAAACCCCTTGACGGCGCTCCGCACCTTTGGCAAATTGCTGCTGAGGCGATTAAGACCCGAAGACTTAAATCGAGAAGTCGCGACGAGTATTGTGCGAGAGAGCGATCGCTTGCAAGACTTGCTCAAGCAGTTTGATCACGCGATCGATTTGGGAGAGGTAGACCTGATCTCGACGCAGCTAGAGGAGGAGGCACCCTTCACGAACGATCGACCGATTCCCCTGCTTCCGGCAGGCGTTTTGACGGGTTCAACGCTGACCCTAGAAGCCTGTAGGGTGACCGACATTTTACAGCCGTTGCTCGTGTCAGCAGAGGCGATCGCTCAAGAAAAAGAACTCTCAATCCGCTCTTGCCTTTTAGACAGTTTGCCACCCGTGTGGGCAAACGAGGGAGCACTACGCGAGGTCTTGAGCAACTTGATTGATAATGCGCTCAAATACACTCCGAGCGGTGGGCAAGTGCATATCCGAGTCGATGAGGCGCTTGATCGAGTGATCATTCGAGTCAGCGATATAGGGCTGGGAATTCCGCCACAAGATTTGCCCCATCTGTTTGAGCGACACTATCGAGGAGTGCAAGCAAAAACCGACATTCCGGGGTCGGGGTTAGGGTTAGCGATCGCTCGTCGGTTAGTTGAGCAGATGCACGGCGAAATTGAGGTTTTTAGCCCTATGCAAAACGACGGCTGGGTTTCAGAACATTCTGACCAGCCGCCGAAGGATCAAGGAACTACCTTTGTGGTGAGATTGAGAACTTCCTCCTCTCGCTTACCGGGGCAAAACTAGATCGTTATTGAGACGCAAGTTCAAGTCAGAGTTGGGTTGAATGGAGATTAAATCCACTCGATCGCCGCCAAAAATTAGCCCTGCCAAAGCACCTGCGCCTGTGCCGATCAAGACTTCTCCAGCTTTGATGTTGCGATCGCCCGTGACTGCCGAGATGCCAGCCGCCGCCGCAGATCCTAGAGCTGCATCTTTGATAAGCGTGCCAACGTTAGTCCCACGACGGATGGTTTCAGTCTGGGTAATGGGGTTGGAGGTGGCATCAATGGCGATCGGTTGACCATTGGGTACGGTTAACTGACTCGCAACGAACTGTGCCTGCCCTTGGGACACTACCAGTTGACCCGACACCTGGCTTCCTGCTGGAATCAACACCGTCCCGTTAGAAGTGACAATATTTTGAGCCACATCTAGCGTAATGGGGGTGGGATTTGGCTCGTTCTTTGCTAGCAGGATCTTGTCAGCTTTTGCATAGCGCAAAGGAATCGAGGTGCCCGCAGGAATTCTCACTTGTTGGGGTTGAGGCGTAACTACCTGACCCACAATGTAAGGAGACTGAATCGCGGCGACCTGCCCGGTGCTGACCAATGCTTGAAAGATAAAGGCAGCCACTTCAGCGCGGGTGGCAACCTGGTTGGGGTTAAGCAACTGCACATCGGGATAGTTGACAACAATGCGGCGCTCGGCGGCGGCGGCGATGCTGCCTCGTGCATAGCCTGGGATGGCAGACGCGTCGCGGAAGATTTGCAGCGTTGTGTCAGCCGGAGCGGTGCTGGCATATTGCAAGCCGTTTGCCAGTGAAACCAGCGATTGAGCGCGAGGAATGTTTTCGTTGGGGCGGAACGTGCCACCCGGATAGCCTGCTAAAAACCCACTAGCGTAAGCCGTCTGAATTGCCTCGTATCCCCAGTAGTTAGTCGGGACATCGGCGAAGTTTGTGGCACCACGAACTTTCGGAGCATTGGGAAATGCTTGACGAATCATGGCAGCAAACTGAGCACGCGTCACCGGATCATTGGGGCGAAATGACCCATCGGGGAAGCCTTTGATCACGTTCCGAGAAGCAAGCTCTTGAATAAAACCACTTGCCCAATAGTTTGAAGAGACATCAGAGAAGGTGGTTTGAGCAAACGCGGGCGCAGAAATCATGATCGGAGCCGTTGCCGTTGCCGTGATGCCCAGGGTGAGTAAGAGAGCCGTTCCAGACTTAAAAGCGATAGACATAATTGTTCCCAAGTGATTGCGTTATTTTTTACTTGAACCAATAGACAATGAATGGGTCAATAAATCTTCTCATCTGACTATGGAGAGATTTATAATCTTTCTCGAAACATTTGTTTTAGAGTGCGGACTTTTGACTCCCATTCTGTCCACCTTTATGTATCTCAAGACCCCTGCTAAAAGAAAGATGTTTCCATACTTATGACACTTTCAAAAGTGGTTATAAATCAGCCTACTTCTAATGCCTTAAATTGGCTTACGTAGACTTTATGATTTGAAAGACAGCCTATTGTCTCTAACCTGACTACTTATCTACCGTATGATCAACCAGGAAACACAATCCAGCGTTGAAGGTGCAAAACAGCTAAGTCGCTTGACCGTCGAGTAGTTTGAATAAACATCCTTATGATGTCAACGTTTGAATATCTTCAGGCATTACAAGACTGCTGCCGAGACGAAGCAGCGTTTGTACGACTCAAAGACCTGCTAATTCACCTATCATCCGGTGACGAGAGTTTGCGTAACTCAGAGCAAAAGTTTGCCACTGCGTTTCGCTGTAGCCCTAGTGCGATCGCGTTAACCACCCTTCCTGAAGGGCGATTGTTTGAAGTCAACGATCGCTTCTGCGAGATTGTAGGCTACTCAAAAGAGGAGGTGATGGGTCATACGGTTTCAGAGTT
>JBBRMC010000536.1:0-3335 GCA_038231055.1 Leptolyngbyales cyanobacterium | reverse complement strand
GTGACAAAGCAATGGGTGGGGCATAGGGAGTTGGCATCAGGGCGAATCAGGGAAAAGAATGGCTTGTTGCTTGTTCACTTTATCCCTTAATGCCCTGCCCTGCGATGACCTGCTCAGTTATTTCCGCCAGCCTGCACTAGCCCTCTCCCCAAGGAGCTACCGTGTACACACAAGTCCTCGTAGCTTCGTTTGAGTCGGCTTATGCCCCCTAAATCCCCCAAAATTGGGGGACTTTGAACAAGATAAATGGCTTGACCTCTAAAACTTCGTTTCATCTCAAAGTCCACCAGAATGGGGGATTTAGGGGGCGAAAGGTTTTGGCAATGACGGATCAGATCAACCTGTGTGTACACGGTAGCCCCGAGGTGAGGGAACAAGACTCTAGCTCCCTTCTCCTTGGAGAGAAGGGTTGGCGAGGGCTTCGCCCACTTCGTGAGGAGGGCGGAAGACGCTCACACGTCTTACAGGTTATTTGATCCACGATCCTAAGCTTCTCCCACGGCTGCGATCGCTGCCTCTAACGCGATCGCCACATGAGTCCAGTGAGTTCCGCCCTGGCAAAACACGACATAAGGCTCTCGAAGCGGACCATCAGCCGAAAACTCAGAGGTGCTGCCATCGATAAAGGTGCCGCCTGCCATCACGAGTTCGCTTTCATAACCGGGCATCTCCCCAGGAACCGGATCGAGATAAGACCCGATCGGAGAATGCGCTTGAATGGCTCGACAAAAGGCAATAATCTTCTCTGGTGAACCCAGCTTGATTGCCTGAATTACATCCGATCGAGGTGCCATCGGTAGCGGATTGACCGGATAGCCTAATTTCTCAAAGACATACGCTGTTAAATGGTTGCCTTTCATTGCTTCGCCGACCATCTGAGGCGCGAGAAATAACCCTTGAAACAGGAGCCGATTTAAGTCAAAGGTGGCACCGCCAAAGCTGCCGACACCAGGAGCCGTAAGCCGACACGCTGCCGCTTCGACCAATTCGGCTCGACCTGCGATATAGCCGCCCGTGGGCACGATCGTCCCGCCCGGATTTTTGATTAAAGACCCTGCCATTAAATCTGCACCCACGGCAGTCGGTTCTCGATCCTCGACAAATTCGCCATAGCAGTTATCGACAAAGCAAACTGTATCGGGGTTTTGCTGCTTGACTAGATGAATAATTTTATCGATATCTGTGATCGATAAACTGGGTCGCCATGAATATCCGCACGATCGCTGAATTAATACCAACCGAGTCGTTGGCTTAACAGCGTCAGCTAAATTTCTCCAGTCAACTATTCCGTCTGGAGTTAGATCCAACTGGCGATAGTCAATGCCAAACTCTTTAAGTGATCCCTGTCCGGTGCCTCGCAGACCAATTACTTCTTCAAGGGTGTCGTAGGGTGCGCCCGCGATCGCCAGCATTTCATCGCCCGGACGCAAAACACCAAATAGAGCCGAAGCGATCGCATGAGTGCCAGAAACAAACTGCACTCTGACTGCTGCCGCCTCTGCTTCGACGATTTCGGCAAAGACTCGATCGAGCACTTGCCGACCTAAATCGTCATGACCGTAGCCTGTTACGCCTGCAAAATGATGAACTCCAACTCGGTGATTTCGATAAGCATTGAGGACTCGTGTCAAATTTTTCTTGACCTGAGCGTCAATACCAGAAAAAATCGGGGTGAGTGCTTTTTCTGCTGCTCGTAACTTTGTAGAGCTATCCATCACGGTGTGGTTGGGTTAGAACGTTAAAGTGGCGTGTGCGAATCCCTTGCTCCTGCTTGGGTTGTCCAATCCATCAGCGAATTGGACACAAGAAGACCAAAAGAATAGGAAGCTCATTATACCCCCCTATTCTTTTGCTTTCTTGATCTCAATAGGGCGGGGTTTGTTCTCGCGCAGACTGGGCACTGTGTTCCATAACGAGACTACTGCATGACTGTCGCAACTTCAAAACAACTTCGCCTCGATTACCCCGTCATTTTATTTATGGCGGCGGTTCACACAGGGGCACTCTTTGCTCTATTGCCCAGTAACTTTAGCTGGGCAGCCGTTGGGGTCGCTGTCTTCCTACACTGGGTGACAGGCGGACTAGGCATCACTTTAGGATTTCATCGTCTGGTGACTCACCGCAGCTTTCAGACTCCAAAATGGCTGGAATATTTTTTGGTGACGTGTGGTGCGCTCTCTTGTCAGGGAAGTCCGATCGACTGGATTGGAATGCACCGAATTCATCACCTAAATTCTGACCAGGCAACTGATCCCCATGATTCTAACCAAGGGTTTTGGTGGAGCCACATGGGTTGGATGCTCTACGAGATCCCGTGTAGAGAGCAAATTGCCCGCTTCACAAAAGATATTTCTGATGATCCGTATTATCAGTTTCTTCAAAAGAATTTTTTCGGCATCCAAGTCGCATTAGGCGTTCTCCTTTATTTGATTGGAGGTTGGTCTTTTGTAGTTTGGGGCGTTTTTGTGAGACTGGTAGCGGTTTTCCACTGCACTTGGTTTGTCAACAGCGCAACCCATAAGTTTGGCTATCAGTCTTATGAGTCAAACGATCACTCTAAGAATTGCTGGTGGGTGGCGGTTTTGACCTATGGCGAAGGCTGGCACAACAACCACCACGCTTATCAACACTCTGCCCGTCATGGCATGAAATGGTGGGAGATCGATCTGACGTGGATGACGATTAAACTCTTACGATCGTTAGGGTTAGCCACGAAAGTGAAATTAGCTGGAGAGGACTAATTCTGGAATTTGAATGATGGATAGAGAACAATTCATGGCATTGCTCAACGCAATTATGAATTGTCCTCCTTACGTAGTGCAGCGAAGCCCTCGCCAACCTTGCTCCCCCAGGAGAAGGGAGCCGGACTTCTGGTTCCCTCTTCTGCTGGGCTACTGTGTATATAAATCGTTGATGGCTTCGTTTGAGTCAGGTTGTGCCCCCTAAATCCCCCAAAATTGGGGGACTTCGATTGGGAGAGATGACTTAAAATCTGTTTCTAGCTCAAAGTCCCCCAGAATGGGGGATTTAGGGGGCGAAAGAGTTCGGCAACGGATCAACTGGTGTAGACACAGTAGCCTTTGGGGAGAGGGCTAGGGTGAGGGTAAGCTCTGTTCTTCATAGACTCATTCAGCAATGCCTAATTCGTCATTCAAATTCAGAACGGTCCGGTGCCTTGAACGATGTGTTTTGTGGTGGTCAACGTTTCTAGACCAATCAACCCTCGACGGTGCCCTTTTTGGTTAGACATTCCTAAAAAGATTGCGTCTCCCCGTTTAGGATTGCGATAAAAGCGCGGAGATGCATTGATGTAAGTTGAGGCGCTGTTGACCCCT
>JBBRMC010000535.1:0-3335 GCA_038231055.1 Leptolyngbyales cyanobacterium | reverse complement strand
GGATAGTCTTTATCTTTAATAGAATGATAAACAGCCGTCGCTTGCACCGCAGATAGATTGTCTCTGAGAGTGCGACGCTGCAAGTCAAGGTGCTTCAACGATTCTGTTTTATCGATCGGATAGGGCGCGATAGTTGGAGGATAGAGAGGATCGCCCTCGCGTTCAACCGACGCGCTAATTGCACCTGGGGTGTTGGGCGTAGGTTCTTTAGTGATAAACGAGTCACCATCAATATCTCTAGGAGTGACCCAAGTATTGAGATTTCCTAGTTCTAGCCGCTCTCCGACGAGAATACGCAAGCCGTTGCCTCTGGCTCGACGCTCCCAATAACCATCTAAACCAACTGAGGTTCCCGCGCTTCCGGGTGCATCGTCGTCTTTTAGAGTCAAAATCAGGTTATCACTGGTCGAAGGAATATCTTTACCCATGTCTCCCGATGGAACAGCCCTAGCGGTGTCACCCGTTCCATATCTGGGCTTAGGACCCCAGCGGTCATCTGCACGATAGAGGTCATCAACATAAGGCTTATCTTGACTCTTGGAAATGATGCGCTCGGCAAGTCCTGGGGTTTTGAGATTTGTCCAATTATCTGGGTTGCCTGGGGTTTTGTCTGTGCGATATTTATATTTGTCTTCAACTAAAATAGTAACTGGGTCGATCGAAATGTCGTAAGGACCAAACCCATTGACTGTGGAGTCAGTAGTACTGTTCAGAGCTACTGGATTTGATTGAGGATTGGTTCCATAGCGGTAAATGTTGGCGCTACCACCAACACTATTGTCTGCAATCTTGCCCGCAATGACATTGCCCTTAAAGTCAGGCGAGACATCCGTGACTGTGATCCCAGAGTTGTCAGCAGGGGCAAACAGACACGATGAAGGCGAGCTAATCAAGTGAGCGGTGAAGCTTGTGCCCCCCAGCATCATGCTGCCCTCAGTGTGCATTGCCCCGTTCCAGTTAAAGGTGGGTCCTGGAAAGATTTCTAAATCATTACGGAACCAGGCACCCCATTTGTTGCCTCGATTAAGCTGACGGTCTTGTTGAAACTCCAACGTCACCGCTGTTGAGGTTGCTTGATCAGGGATGACCATCGCATCAACCTGGAAGTTTTTACGAAGAATCGAAGTATTGCCGCCTCGATCTTCAAACCATCCCCCCTCAGCCGCTCCAGAACCAGAGCCACATTTGACTGCGTTTGACTCTTTACTCAGAGGACCTTGCCGAACCAAAAGCTGCTGCGCTTTCTGCTTATCGGTCAGGGTGAGTAGGAGTTCTTGAGGGTTTTTAGTTGCGTCTGTAGGACTGCTGAAAATGACAGAGTAAATAACGGTCGCATCGGCTGTGCCATCTGCATTTGTATCGGTGCGGAAAGACCAAGCATTATCGACTCTACCGTCGCCGTTTAAGTCAACTCGACTTTCGTCAGGCAGATTGTAGGGATCAGTCGAAGTGCCGCCATTACCTGGAACGAGCACCTGTGCAAAGGCTTTGGTATTTGTCGCATCTTTGCTATCGTTCAGCAGCATTGCCAGCAACCGATCTTCACCCGGCACCCCCCCTGGGTAGCGGTTGTCTTTCGTCGCGTCAAACAAAAACTCTAGCTTAGAGCGAGCACGGTCGATCGCGGGGGTGGCGGCGTTGTAAATGATGCGCTGCTGATTTTGCCCGATGACCTGTGCGTTTCGATTGTAGGCACGATAGGTCAACGCTCCCACTGTGAGCGCGACCACTAAGACTAGCAAAACAGTCGTCGGCAAGACAAAGCCACTGGCGAGTCTGTTACCCCGATTGTTTTTTAACGCGCTTCTGAGAAGCCAGTTGACCAACCCCTTAGTGACCCTATGGTGAAGTCTTCCGATAGCGCGGAAGAGTCCCTGAATTGCTTTTGCGAGTTTGCGGTTTGACATAGCTGCTGTTTTGGCAGAAAAAGTGCGAGTTCAGAAATCCAGTCTTTTAATCAAGCGAGAGCGATCGTGAAGAAACAGTCTCTAAGGTCATTGAGGCGAAATGACATTGATTTAACTATCGTCCGGCAGCGACCCGCCATTTAGTCAATCAACGATCCGGCAGGTTTATCAAAACTCCATAGTGACTTGGCTTATCTTCTTACTGTCTTGATAACTCAACACGATCGTCAACAGGGAACCTACGGTCTTCACTTATTTATGAGTCTAGGGCAACTTAGAACAAGGTCTACGAGTTTTAATGATTACGTACCGGAGATTACAGACACACAGATTTAAACAGGTTGAATCTCGTCAATAGTAAGTTCTACGTTGCCATTATCATACAAGCACCGAATTTGTTTTTAAAGTTTCTGTGAGGCTGGGATGGAATGATATTACCCACGACTCTTGCAAGAGCCATCATTGTCACTTAAAAAGATTTGGGTCGTCAAATAATAGAAGCTTTTTGGAGACTGGGAAAACTAAAGCTATCCGCAAGTAAAGCAAAACTGGGGTGAACGTTACGCACTCACCCCAGCTATTACAGATTGTTCAATTTCTTTAAAGACGACTTAGATCGAGTCCGGCTTCTTTTGCGAAAGCACTCAGGCTCTTAATCTCTAGCGTCTTGATAGCCTTTGTGGAAAGCTTTAGTTTTACCCACCGATTGCCTTCTGCCCACCATACCCGCTTTGACTGCAAGTTGACTTCCTGCAACTTCTTAGTGCGACGGTGAGAGTGGGAAACAGCCATGCCGTTATTTGCCTTTTTCCCCGTCAGTTGACATTTACGTGACATAGTAGCGTCTCCCAGTTCTTGAATGCGATTTCATACAGTCCCTTATTGTATACACAGTCGGCGCTAGTCGAAAAGGAAAAGTTAAGATGCTGCCGCAGTTAGAGCACGATCGACCGATTGCAGAGCGCGATCAACTTCTTCGCTAGTCACAATTAATGGAGGCACAAAGCGCAGCACCTTGGGACCTGCTGGCACTAAGAGAACGCCTTCACCCATTGCCGCTTTAACAATATCACCAGAAGTCAAAGGGACATCTGCTACCAGTTCCATGCCGTTGATCAACCCCCAACCTCGCACGTCAGCCACCAGCATCGGAAACTTTTCGGCTAATTTCCGCAGCCCTGCCCGAAGTTGTTCCCCTCGATCTTGCACATTTGCCAAGATGTTTTCCTGCTCTAGAGTGTGGCACACCGCTAAAGCAACGGCACAAGCAAAGGGATTGCCGCCAAAGGTGCTGGCGTGATCTCCAGGTTTAAAGACATCACAGAACGACTTGCAGAGCATCGCCCCGATCGGAATGCCACCCCCTAATCCTTTAGCTGAGGTAAAGACATCCGGTTCAATGTCCAGATTTTCATAGCCCCAAAGATG
>JBBRMC010000534.1:0-3350 GCA_038231055.1 Leptolyngbyales cyanobacterium | reverse complement strand
GCCCCCTAAATCCCCCATTCTGGTGGACTTTGAGATGAAACGAGGTTTTAGAGGTCAAGCCATTTATCTTGTTCAAAGTCCCCCAATTTTGGGGGATTTAGGGGGCATAAGCCGACTCAAACGAAGCTACGAGGACTTGTGCGTACACGGTAGACTTCGGGAGGAGGGCAAATTTCCGGCATTATTAAATCCACAATTCTTAGGATTTTTACAGCCTTATCTCTGTATTTTACAAATGATATCTCTGCTTGTCGGCATGAAAAATGTATCAAATCATAACCAACTCTCTTAAATGATTCCCATGAATGACCCTTTACGTCGGTTAAAGTTTCTTCCCTGGATTCCTTTGCTTCAGATCTCGTTAGTCACCGTTCTGATCGTGATAGCTCTCGATGTGTTGCTGACTCAAACGGCGACTGCGGTACCTCTGTTCTTGAATCTGTTGAGCAAACTGCTGCTGTCTCCGATCGGGGTTCTCATCCAACTCGCCATCCCAGTTGGGATTGGTGCCCTCGCAGTGGCAATTTTAGAACGCTGGTTTCAGCAGGTGATAATCACGAATGCGACGTTGTGGGCACTGGTTCCCTGTATAGCGCTGTGGCTGTTTCTCAAATCATTGGTGCCGCTTCCTACGGCGCTAGTTCCCGATATCAGTATCATCTCGTTAGTCGGAATCGTGCTGGGTGTCTTCTGGAAAGGGCGACCTTATTGGCGATAGGTTAGTCTTGCCACAAACGCCGTCCTGGTTTGCCGTTTAATCGCTGGTGACTATCTCGCAACAAAGTCGGAATCTCAAGATGTTCTGGGCATCTCGGCAGGCAATCGCCACAGTCAGTGCACCGATTGGCTTTGTTACCTGGAAACCAGTGCCCTGCATTCTCAAACATCCGATAGCGATACTCACCAAATTGAGTCATGTCGTAGGCGATCGCCAAATTTCGTAGTCGCAAAACTTCTGGGATATGAATTCCTTCTGGGCAAGGCAGACACGCGTAACACTGACTGCACAAATCCGTTTTGAGGGTTTTAGTTTGGTGAGTGTGCAGACGGTCTAGAGTGCTTGCCACTTCAGCCGAGAGAAAATTCTCGTGAGTCATCAACGGCAAATCTAGCTCTATTGGGTTCGCCGCGCCGACGCTGAGGGTCGTGATAGCAGGATTATTGAGGAGAAATCGATAGTTCAACTCCAGGGGCGAAAAAGGCGCGCAGAGGTCAATCAAGGTTTGTGGAGGCGTGTAGAGCAGCCCTGCTTTGTCTGCTGGAGAGATGATAAACACGCCCATGTCGTTCTGCTGGGCAAGCTCGATCGCGGCTGCGTTGCGCTGAAAGAACAGCGAGTAATGTAAATTGACGAACTCAAACAGATTCGTGGCGATCACTGCCAAAATCACCTCTAAAAATCCGTGGGTCGAAAATCCCACATGGCGCACTCGCCCATCGGCTACCGCTTGCCGCACTGCCTGCATACAGCCGCTCTCAGCCTCTACCCAAGCCAAATGCTCCCAGGTGTTTAAGCCATGAATGGCGAGCATATCTAAATAATCAAGGTTCAATCGCTGCAACGACTCCTCGATCGCCCGCTCCATCGTCGCTGCATCGGGAGTCGGAGGAATCTTGGTCGTGATGTAGAGTTGGGAGCGATTCAGCCCGTTTTGCAATGCCGCTCCTAAAAATTCCTCACTTTTGCCATAGCCTCTGGCAGTTTCTAAGTGATTGATTCCTAGCTCGATCGCTCGTCTGACAGTTTGTTCTGCCACGCTTTGAGATGCCAAGCAGCGCATCATTCCCAACGAGAAAACCGAGAGCGAAAGATTGGTTCGCCCAAAGCGTCGCTCGTTCACGCTACTGGGCTTCTTCACTGCTAAAACGTCCGCGTTGACTAAAGTCTTCGGGGCTGAGTTGGTCTAAAAACTCTCGGAAGGCTTTGCGCTCGGCTTCGTCAGCATCTCGATCGACGGGAATCGAGGCATCCGCAAGAACTTCTTCCATCACCCAAATCGGACTGTTGGTGCGAAGCGCAATCGCGATCGCATCACTCGGACGGGCATCAATTTCTCGTTTTGCTTCACCCTGATTGACAATCAGCACCGCATAAAATGTATTGTCTTGTAGAGAGTGAATAACGACCCGATCGAGTGCCATATCCCATGACTCCATCAGATTGACAAACAAGTCATGAGTCAAAGGACGCGGAGGGATTTGATTTTCTAAGACGCTGATGATCGCCTTTGCCTGATCTTGCCCAATATAGATGGGCAATGCCCGACGGTCAGTGCCATCTTTGAGGAGTACGATCGGGCTGCGAGTTGCCGCGTCTAATGCAATTCCAGCGACCTTCATTTCAATCATCGGTATAGCCTCTAGAACACTTGAAGCAGAAGAAACGTTGGGTGTGTGACTGGTACAGAGACAGTCGATCGTTTAGCACACCCATCTACGGGATACTAAAACAGGGATGCAATACTAAGTATGCCCTGATCTCTGCCTTGATCCTAAATGATCCGCTTAGGAATTTGACAAAATAAAGAAGACTTCTCGTTTCTACCAAATCTCTGTGGAAAAGATTAAATTTAACTGAATTTAGTCAGTAAACCTTGCCTAGAACTCCATCCTTTATACCCCCTAACAACTCGTGTTTACAGGACTGATTCAAACCGTTGGCACTTTGCAAGCTCTTGGAGCCGAACACCTACAGATTGCTTGCTCAGACTCCACCCCTGACCTGATTTTAAAAGACTTAGCGATCGGTGATAGTGTTGCCGTCGATGGAGTGTGCCTCACCGTTACTAAACTGATGACATCGGGGTTTATAGCCGTTGTCTCACCCGAAACCACAGAGCGCACCACGCTATCTCAGACGACTGGCGGCATCAAGCAGGTCAATTTAGAAACCTCCCTGCGCGTCGGCAGTAAACTGGGCGGTCACTTTGTCACGGGGCACATCGACGGCACCGGAGCGCTCAAATCAGCCGTGCAGACCGCAAGCTCATGGGAAATGACGTTTACGACAACGAGCGATCGAGTCGCCCGATACATTTTGCCCAAGGGAAGTGTGGCGGTCAACGGCATTAGCCTCACCGTCGCCAACTGTGATCCTGCTGGCTCTTGGTTTACAGTAGCGGTGATTCCTCACACCTATGCGGAGACAAATCTCTGCCACCTCAAACCAGGAAACTGGGTGAATTTAGAGGGCGATATTTTGGGCAAATACGTCGAGAAATTTCTGCGATCGGGATCACCCTCTTCCCTAGTAAACGGACTAGAAGCAACCCCTTCTCTCGACGCGATTAACCCTACGTTTCTTGCAGAGCACGGCTACTCATAGAAATCCACACAGAGTTAAAGACAAT
>JBBRMC010000533.1:0-3355 GCA_038231055.1 Leptolyngbyales cyanobacterium | reverse complement strand
GTACAGATATTGATTACGCAACTTTGATGATGATCCTTGAAGGCATCGACCTAAAAACAGCTCGGAGGCAAAAACGCTTCCTGTACAAAAAGTCCGCTCCGAAAAGCGATTCTGAGGCCCCTGAAGTACCTTGCTGAAATCGAACAGATTGGGTACCCCAAAAGAATATTATCGGAAGTGGTTTAAGAGAAAAGCCCACCAGCTGGCGCTTTCGATTAAAACATAATCTACACTATCAGCAGCTCGATTGCAGTTTAGGTAAAATTACTAGATCTTAGCGCGATTATTTTTGGTACCAGTGGTGGTGCTTACTGTATAATATAGTGAAATTCTGGCCGAAATCAAAAGAAATATTCACATGGCGAAACCAACCACGAAAGCTGCTCACATCAAACTGCCTGACCCGTTGCCTCAAGATATCGAAGAATGCCACACGCTGATCTTTCAACTTCAAGAACGCATCCTCGTACTCGAAAAACAATCTCGCCGCCAAAAGCGTGATAAGTTTGGACGCAGCACTGCTCAAACTCCAGCCAACAACATCGAAGGCCCAGGTAAAGAGATATACGACGAAATAAATGAAGCAATCACTGCTGAAGAAAATCAGAAAGGTATTTCTACAATAAAACCAGCACACGGCGGTGGCGGCAGAAAAATCCCTCAATCTGTCCCAGAAAAAGAAACCGTACATCACAAAATCACTGATGAAGACACACTCCTTTGCCCGTGCTGCAAAGTTCCACGCACGCCAATTGGCTTCAAAGTCTCTACTCAGCTCGACTACATCCCAGCTCGCTTCGAAAGCATTCGGCACGTCGAGTTTAAATACTCTTGCCCAAAATGCAAAAGCAATGTCATTGAAGCCTCTAAGCCCTTGCAGCCAATTGATAAAGGCTACCCGACAGCAGCCCTGGTCGCTCATATCCTGACGTCGCTTTTCGCGCATCACCTGCCTTTCTACCGGCAAGAACAAATCTTGGCGAACCGCGGCATTCCAATTAAACGCTCCACGATGTCTCGCTGGAAAAATCAAGCCGCTCAAGAATTGGCCATTTTGGTTAAACGCATGCGTGAGCTTGTGCTCAAAGGAAAAGTTGTTTACTCTGACGGAACGGGCATGCCGTATCTCCTCAAAGGCTCTGGAGAAGCCCAAAGAGGCTGCATTTGGTATGTCGGCGGTGATGCTCCTTACCCATACAAAACTTTCGTTTTTTCTGAAGACGAAACTAACAAGCACCCTGCAAAATTCCTCAAAGACTACACCGGATTTTTGCTCACTGATAGCACCAACAAATATAATCCGGTTCTCAAAAACATAGAAAAGGGGCGCGATGGAGCCACTTCTGCAAACTGCTGGGCTCATGTCTACAGAAAGTTTGAAGATGCCAAAAATGCCGAAGAGAAATTGGCCGACTACGCGATTGGCGTGATTAAAAGCCTCTTTCGCATCGAACGATTTGCTCAAACTCAATCTGAAAATGAGCGAGTCAAAATTAGAAACCGGTATTCTTTGCCTCTCATCAAACATTTTAAGGTCTGGCTCGATGAACAAAAAGAAATAGCAGCACCGACAGCGTTGGCTGATGCAGTCAATTACACCGTTAACAACTGGATTGCGCTCACACAATTTGTTGATCATGGCTTTCTGAAAATACATAATAACGATTCCGAGAATGCTCTTAGAGCAGTCGTCAAAGGCCGTATCAACTGGCTATTCGCTGGCTCCGCCACTGGTGCTGAAAACTCTGCAATCCTGATGAGCCTCGTACAGACCTGCCTCGGCCTTGGTATTAACCCCGAAGAATATCTCACTGACGTTCTAGCTCGTTTGCCAGCAACACCAATTTCTCAGATTGATCAGTTCCTTCCCGATCGCTGGCAAGCATCAAGAGCAAAATCACCATCAAGTGCGGCTGCGCCGCTCCAATCAATCTCAGCATAAATCTCAAACCAACACTCACAAAACCAATGCCACCCTGAATCATCCATCATGTTCGCACTCTGACATAGGCTGTGCTTCGTGCACCGCTTACGAACCAGTGGCACCGCGATAGCCTTTGGCAGCAGTCGCAGCAGTGGTCGCCTGTGCGTCGACGTAGACAGTCGTGCCGCTGATGCTCTGCACTGGGTACCAGACAGCGTTATCCGGCGAAATCAGCGAGTTCAGAGTCAGGCAGTTGGCCGAAGCCGGGCTTTTTGCAGCCGAGATGTTGTCGAGCGAAATCGTCGTCGATGCCAGCGACGAGTTTGCCGTGAGGCGAACGCTCTGGATAGAAGCACCGAAAGCCGAACCTTTGTCGATCGTCACAGCCGTCCACTGGCCAGCATTCAGAGCCTTGTTCAGCGTGACCGTGTCAACAATGGTGGCACCAGCGACGTCGCTACAGAGGTTGATGCTGAGCGCACCGGATGCCAAAGCGACGCTCGACTGCACCCAGAAGGTGAGCTGCTGGTAGGTGCTCAAGTTGAGCGCACCGGTGGCGAAGTAAGCCACCATGCCGGTGGTGAAACCAGCGGCGCAAACCAGCTTCGAGCTGTTGCTGCCCTGCTTCGGCGTCGGGGCCGTGGTGTTTGCCGTTGCCGTGACATTGGCCGATGCTGTCCAGGCGCCGTCGCCATACACAAGCTGGTTCATTGCTGCCGAGAGGGTGACCAGTGCCGAACCTTTGGTCCAGGTAGCAGTACCGCTACTGGTGCTTGGTTTGCCCATGACGCGAATGACATCACCAGCCGCTGCAACAGCAGCAGCCGACGACAGTGTCTTCTTGCGCAGGGCGAATGTCGAACCGTCGCTAGCGTCTGAGCCGCCATTAAGGTCCACGAATTTGTTAGCCATTTTTATTACCTTTAAATTGGTTCTCAGAGTCAAATATTGATCTCTGAGTGAATTCGCCAGAGCAAAAGCAAGCTGCAGCAACAACCGCTGCTACAGCCTCTTAAACTCTGACTTGCGCTTTCGTTTTTAACGGAAGAGCCATAGATTTGAATGTGCCTTCAAGAAAGTGTTTTCTTAAAAGCAGTCTTGCTTTGCAATAACAAGCATTGCAAGGTATCTGCAGACGCCAAGAATCAGTCGTGCTTTAAGCAACTAGCATCTACCGATGATTACAATGCTTCTAATTAAGGACTGAAAAAATGCTTAGCAAAAGTGTTGCTGATAGGGGGGTTTGGGGATAGCTGAGAAATCAATGAAACATAACGCATCGATATCTGATCTTGATTTCCTAGCCCTATCCGACCCTGATATCCTACCTCTATCAGCCACTCTAACATCTGTTGAAACTATTGGAATGTGCACGTTTCCAGTTTAGTAGCAATTTGACAGTGCCAACCTAGCAAGCGTGTGAAAGACTAT
>JBBRMC010000532.1:0-3357 GCA_038231055.1 Leptolyngbyales cyanobacterium | reverse complement strand
TTGGGCAGCCAATCCTTCAGCATGAGCAGCGTAGATGTAGCCCAAAACGGGGTGAGGAAGTTTCCCGATCGGGTGCGTCACCGTGAAGCGATCGGGCATTAAGGTTCCAGTTACCAACGTGCGATAAATTTTTTGCATCTGATGAGTTCGCATTTGATAGCTGAGAGCGGCGCGGGCTTGGCTCGATCGTGCCAGCAGCACCAGTCCTGATGTGCCACGACCTAATCGATGGATTGGCACCGGAGTATCGTGTGGATAGCGTTGTTGAAGTTGACCTAACAGCGTATTTTCTAAAAAGCCACCACCGGGTAAAACAGGCAACCCTGACGGTTTGGAGACGACTAAAACCTCAGCATCTTCATACATCACCTCAAAGGTGAGCGGCACATCCGGCTCTTGCCAAGGCGGACGATCGTAGAGCAGTTGATCACCTCGTTTTAAGCGGGTGTGCTCGATCGTAACTGCTCCGTTTAGTAATATCTCACCCGTTGTGATTCGAGTTTGCCAGTCTGCTCGACTTGAATGTTGATAGTGTTGCGTATAGTAGTCTAAAACAGTGCAGCCCTCGGTCATCCGACTAATTCGTTCACGATATACCCAGCCATGATTCATACTTATAGTTTCTTGTCGTTTTTATGTCTTTTTGAATGTCAGTTACTGATGAGAACTTTGAGAAAAATTCAGCAATCTCAGCCCGATCTAGACCATAGCAGAGGACTAGATCGAACATCCACTCTCGTTTACTGCTCTACTAACTGACGAGCCAAACGATTTTGTTTTTCCACGAGAGCAGTTAGATCAAGTGTTGTGAGATGTCCTTGATCCACAACTTTTTTACCATTGATGAAACTATAGTCCACAGCATCAATGTGACAAAAAATTAGCGCTGCTACTAAATCATGGTGTGCCCCGGCAAACTGAGGACGATCGACATTCACGGCAATAAAATCCGCCGACATTCCCGGAGCTAAATAGCCGATATCGTCTCGACCTAGCACTTTAGCACCTCCGATCGTGGCGACTTCTAAGATTTCTCTTGCGGTCACGGCTGAGGCATCACAATCTCGCACACGAGCCAACAGAAAGGCAGTTCGGGCTTCTTGCAGCAAATTGCCGCCATCATTTGAGGCAGACCCATCCACGCCCAACCCTACCGGAACCTTGTGATCGAGCATTTTGCGAATCGGAGCAATGCCACTCGCGAGGCGCATATTACTGCATGGGCAATGAGCCGCGCCTGTCCCCGTTCTGCCAAACTTCAAAATCGAATCATCACTCAGTTGGACACAGTGAGCGTGCCACACGTCATCACCCAACCAGCCGACCGATTCTGCATAGTCACCCGGAACCATGCCAAATTTTTCTAGGCTATAAGCAACATCTGACTTGTTTTCTGCCAGGTGCGTGTGCAGCCTCACACCGGGATACGATCGCGCCATTGCTGCCGACTCTCGCATCAGATCGCGTGAGACGGTGAACGGAGAACACGGCGCTAGCGTCATCCGCAGCATAGAGTGACGAGAATTGTCGTGATAGCGTTCAATCAAACGCTGCGAGTCTTTGAGAATGTCGGCTTCCTGTTCGACAAGCGAATCAGGGGGCAACCCTCCCTGACTTTCTCCAACGCTCATGCTGCCCCGACTGGCATGAAAGCGTAGCCCGATCGCTGCCATTGCTTCAATTTCGTGATCTAACGTGCAGTCATTGGGGTAGAGATAGAGATGGTCGCTGGCAGTGGTGCAGCCCGATCGCATCAGTTCTGCTGCTGCAATTTGAGCGCTGACATATACGCCCTCTGAAGTCAGATTTGCCCATAGAGGATACAGGGTTTTCAGCCAGTTAAAGAGATCACAGTTCTGGGCGGCTGGAACCACTCTCGTCAGCGTTTGATAAAAGTGGTGATGCGTGTTGACTAGACCCGGAAGGACGATGTGACGATCGTGTAAATCTAAAATCTCGTCAGCCGTTTGCGGCAATTCTTCGAGTGTTCCGATTTGTTCAATCACGTTATCACGAACGATCATCGCAGCATTGCGAATTTCTCGTCTGTCTGCATCCATTGTGACAAGTGTGTGAATGTTCTTAATCAGTAAAGTAGCCATCGATTAATTACCCTACAAACGTGCTTCTCTACCCATCCTTGTATCAGATAGAGAGAATAACAGTTTAATTTTGAGTGAGATTTAATTATAAGAGACGGGGTGAAACGATCGAAATCTGAAGGGATGCAAAGAATGTATTACCAGACACAGTAACCATTTCGCCTGAAGTGTATACCGTATACGAGGAAACGCTTAACCTGCAACTCCTGAAGAGATCCCTGCAAAGATTAGCACCAAGATGAAAGCGAAAGAGACATCCGACTAATCGCTTTTATAACTGTTTTGCTGTCAGCCGGACTATTGCTAGATTCATCACTATGAGCGATCGAATGACTTACCCAAGAGGTTGCACGTTTACTGAATCTGACTGGGATGCGTTGTCTCAATTTTGGTACCCCATTTCGTTTAGCCATGATCTCAAAGACCAGCCGATTTCAGCCACGTTGCTCGATCAGCGTCTAGTGATTTGGCGCACGGCGGCGGGAGTATCGGTGGCAAACGATATTTGTTTGCATCGCGGCATTCCACTCAGTATGGGTCGAGTTCAGTCTGACCAACTGGTGTGTAAATATCACGGCTTTCACTATGCGTCTGATGGTCGCTGTGTGCTGATCCCTGCCCAACCTGGTGCCAGCATTCCGCCAAAACTTTGCCTCAAAACTTACCCAGTTAGAGAAGCCTATGGCTTGATCTGGACTTGCTTGGCAGGGGACGATCGCTCTCCATTACCTGATTTCACTGAGTGGGACGACGCAAATTATCAGCAAATTCTGCCTGACGCGGTTGATTTAAATGCGGCGGCAGGCAGGCAGGTCGAAGGCTTTTTAGACGTTTCCCACTTTGCCTGGGTGCATACAGACACGTTTGGCGATGAGAATAACCCGATCGTGCCTCGCTATGAGGTGAACAACACGACCAATGGGGTTCACGTTGAATATCTCAGCACCGTCAGCAATTTTCCCAAGGCGCTGCAAGATCGTGCTCCCGCCGATTTTGAGTGGCTCCGCGTTTTTGATGTTCACTTTCCGTTTACGGCTCGGCTGACGGTTCATTTCCCAGGCGATGGGCGACTGTGTATTCTCAACGCCGCCTCTCCGGTTTCTGCCCGCAAAACCCGCGTCTTTTGCCCAATTTGCCGGAACTTCGATCGTGAAATGCCGCTCGAACCTGTGTATGAATTTAATTACCAGGTGTTTGCTGAAGACAAAGAGGTGGTAGAGGCACAATATCCTGAAGACTTGCCGCTTGAGTTGGT
>JBBRMC010000531.1:0-3358 GCA_038231055.1 Leptolyngbyales cyanobacterium | reverse complement strand
TTATCAAATCGTTGTTCCTTATGAGCGGCTTGCAAGAGAATTGTTTTATCAGATCGAAGAGCGAGAAGTTAGTTTCTATGAAGCTGCTCATATTTATGATGTTGATAGCGATCGTCGCCATCGGTGCGGATATGAAGGAACGATTGATCGCGGAAATCTAAAACCAGAAATTGCCGCCGCTGTTTTTGGGGCAGCACCCGGAGAAATCGTTCAACCCGTTCAAACCGAGCAAGGGTTTCACCTTTTTCTAGTCGAGGAGTTCATTCCGGCTCAGCTCACACCTAAAGTGCGTGACAATGTTCTCAAAACTATGTTTAGGGAGTGGCTGACCGGAGAGTTAAACTATTTAATGAATCAGTGAAACAGACCTTGAGAAGTCCATTTAATAAGTTCTATAAGAGGATCTATGACGACCGACGCTAAAACCTTGATTCAACAGGTTACCTTAAACAGAGGTAGGGCAGTTGCGATCGCCCGCAGCACCGCGATCGTCACCGACGAGATCAGGCAATCTGTCCATCAAACAACGATTGTCGAAGTGTCACCCGATGGAGGATATAGCCGGAGTTCATCATCTAGCTCAATTTCTAGTATGTGACCGCTCTTTCAAACATATTACTATAAATTTTATTCGATAATAAAACTACGCAGAGTTGTTAAATTCTGTGTAGTTTATTTTTGTCTCCGGATATTGGTTCAGAGCGCCCGTAGCTACATATAAAAGAACCTCGCATTCTCACGGAGCGTATTTTTACCAGTCTAGTAAAAACTTACACAAAACCTGGTTTAATTTACCGTAAATTTACAGAGTATTTGCTACTGTGTCTGTAATCGAGCCTCAGAGGTTTTGGAGTGATTCATTTCGGCATGGGTGCCCGGTCAGTGAATTGCTTAACTAACGGCTCATTTATAGGGAGAAGTATGACATTACGACTAAAATCACTGCAATGGTGGTTACTGTTCTTTGCGCCCGTTGTAGCAAGTTCTACGATCGCTGCTACACCGTCGATCGCAGCGACCTTGGCTGCGTCTTCTACGCAGGTTGATATCTTTAACTTTAGCCAGAACCCCGAAACCATTGATGTATCAACTTCCACTAACACTCAGGCGATAGGAGACGCACAATCGTTCACTTTTGCCTCAGCAACGTTTCAAGTAGATTATCAAAACCTCAATCTTACGCTAGCATCTAACCAAACCGACAATTTAGCGCTGGGTACTGGGCGATCGGACTATTTTGGGCTAGCCGCTAGCTCCGCTGAAGTTATTGGGCGAAATTTTTCGATCAATGCAGGCGATACATTTGCATTCGCATTCAACGCGTCGCTAGATCTTACAACTGAAACTGATGGTGCTCAGAATGAATCTGCAACCGCCGACGGTGCGATTACTTTCGGAATTCTGGACGAGCAAAATCGTTTGATTGACTCGTTCAATCTGTTTAGCAATCTACGCACTCATAGCGACAATCTGTTAAATCTGACAAACACCGATGCTTTTACACTCAATACTAATGTAAATACCTTGTTTGGTGGACTCGAAAAATCGGCAACCGTCAGAATTCAAGGACAATATGCGCGAGTCTTCGATCGAGACAGTTCTCTAACGCTAATTGAACGCAAAGAAAGTAGAGTTGTTGTACAAGTTCCTGAGCCTCAGCCTTGCGATGTGACATCACTTCTCGTGTTTGCTACCGCAGTTGCTTGTCTGTTGAGAATAAACTGGCTTACAGTTCAAAAAACCAGGGGAATCTAACGGTTACTGAGACAGATGCCATGAACAGTTTTCACAACCCGTCACCTCAGGCGGAATCTCCGAAAATGATCAGTCCCTAAGTAGAACCCACTTGAATGAGAATAGTGTCAACTATCAAGAACTGACATCCAGAATTTTCACGACCACTTTCTTATATATTTTTTTGCCGTCCTCATTTAAGTGAACGCCATCAGATGTCAATCCTGATTTGAGACTGCGATCGTCAAACAGAGGTTCGAGTCCTTGATCAACAAATGCAACTCCCTCAACATCTGCCACTTGACGAATCAGAGCGTTGATTTCTTCAACCCGCTCTACCGTGCCAGCGACATTGGGATTGTGGCTTGCTTCAAGGGTCGAATAAAACGCAGGAGTCAGCGTAACTTGACTAGCGCCCATTGATTGAGTGAGTAGGATGATTTGTTCAAGATTACTCACAAATTCATCGTTGCGAATGGCGTACCAAGCATCATTAGTGCCAATCGCAATCATCACATTTTGGCACTGCACATTCGCAGCTTTCAGCGTTTTTAGTTGTTCTAGCAGCGACACAGTGCTTAAGCCACCCATCGCAAAATTAGCAGTATCTTTGCCCAACGTGTTGCCTAACCCCGACGAAATTGAGTCTCCAAATAAGCAACCCTTGTATTGCTTTCGTTGACTCGACTGTGCCTGATCTTTTACCTTCGATCGCCACCACGTCAACTCGCCTAGCTTGTCTGGCTTCATCTGAGCGATCGACACTTGATTTAACAGCCCAGCCAGCCCAACCAGTGACAGCATAGTCACTAAACTAGTCTTAAAATTTTTGGTCATAGCGAGTCGATGGAGAAAAATCAGAAAGCTTGTTACATGATACACGACCGATCTGATCTCGATAGTGTTCCTGTGGTATGAATTCAATCATCTAAGCTTTCTTTCACGTAAGGAATGCCTAGAGCGGCAGGAGGCGTAGATTTGCCCGCTAAACCGATGAGTGCGAATAAAGCAATCACATAAGGTAACATCACTAAGAATTGATAAGGAATGTTTAAGCTAAATGTCTGGATTCTTAACTGTAGTGCTTCGGTTGCACCAAACAAAACGCAAGCGAGAACGGTACTAATGGGATGCCATCGACCAAAAATTAAGGCAGCTAACGCAATAAATCCTTTGCCTGCGCTAATGTCTTCCATAAAGAACTTAACGTGAACTAAAACCAAATATGCACCGCCCAGAGATGCTAAACAACCACTTAGCATTACGCTAAGATAGCGCACAAATAACACTGAAACGCCAGCCGTCTCAGCCGCACGGGGATATTCTCCAACCGCTCGAAGAATGAGTCCTAAGCTCGTCTTGAACAACAGATAAGTGATCAATGGCACCAACAGCAGCAATAGATAGACGAGTGGATCTTGATTGAATAACAGAGACCCCACGATCGGGATTTGGTTTAATCCTGGAATGGCGATCGCGTCGAGTCCTTGCAATGGCTGACTCGTTTTGCTATTGAACACCAGCCGCGATAAAAATGCCGTCAACCCTGCCGCAGAAAGATTAATCGCTAACCCTGACACGAGTTGATCGACTCGCAGCGTCACACACAGATAAGCGTGAAGCA
>JBBRMC010000530.1:0-3359 GCA_038231055.1 Leptolyngbyales cyanobacterium | reverse complement strand
GAGCTTGGCAAGTTAGTTAGGGCTTGCAATAACTCTGGCGGAATTGCCTGGAACTTTTGCCAATGGACGATCGCGTCTCCCGGACTGCCTTGAGCTAAGGCTAAAACTTGGGGATGTGACAAGATTTCGTTAAAGCCTGCGGTGTTTAGAACCTGAGCGATCGCGTCTGAGTTCAATCGATAAAACGGGATACGCTGACAACGAGAAACCAGAGTGGGCAGCAGCGCATCAGCACTGAGTGCTAACAGAATTAACGTTGCCCGTCCGGGTTCTTCTAGAGTCTTGAGCAGGGCATTAGCGGCGGGTTCTGCCAGGGTTTGGGCTTGGTCGATGATCACGATCGAGCGATCTGCCTCCAAGGGCGGACGGCTCAGAAACAGTGAAATCTCTCGCACCTGATCGAGGCGCACTTGAGGAGGCATTTTTTTCTTGACCCCGGCTGCTTCGGCTTCGGCGGGTGAGAGGCGTTTTCCTTGATGCAAATAAGTCGGCTCAACCCAAAGCACATCGGGATGATTACGCTGCGCGACTCGGTGGCGCGAGTCAGAAACCAGTAGCTTGACAAACGCCTCAGCCGCCAATCGTTTGCCCACACCAGAAGAACCCGCAAATAAATAAGCGGGAGCGACACGATCGCGGGCGATCGCCTGGGTCAACAATTCAACCGCTTGAGGCTGTCCGATTAATGAGTCAAAAGCAGTCATGGTTTTTATAACGGCAAAGTTCTGCTCGGTCAGCCCTGAATGGCTCCATACCAGCGAGTCAAATGTTGACTGAGGACGGCTTCGATTTGTTCAGCCACCTCTAATTCGCTGCCGCTGGCATCAATGCGAACCATGCGATCGGGATTTTTCTCGGCTAAATCAGCAAACCCCTGCTGCACGCGCTGATGAAACTCTAGATTGGCTTGCTCAATGCGATCGCTGGCTCCTCGCTTCTGAGTTCGGGCTAACCCTTGTTCTACATCCAGATCGAGCCATAATGTTAAATCACTTTGTAGCCCGTTGGTCGCCACTTGGTTGAGGTGATCGATCAGCGTAAAGTCGAGTCCTCGCCCATAGCCCTGATAGGCGATCGTGGAATCAGTGTAGCGATCGCACAAAATTATTGAGCCTTCTGCTAAGTGAGGGCGTAGCAATCTTTCAACGTGTTGGGCACGGTCTGCCGCATAGAGCAATAATTCTGCTCGATCGTGAAGGGGTTCTTTAGCAGGATTGAGCAACAACTGGCGCACCCCTGCTCCCAGATCAGTGCCACCGGGTTCACGGGTAGCAATCAGTTGCTTTACGAATCTTTTTGATTGGAGATTGGGCAGCCAACCGCTAGCCACTAACCACTGACGCGATCGCTGAAGCTGGGTGGTTTTACCACAGCCCTCAACCCCTTCAAACACAATGAATTTGCCGCCCATTATCAAGACTAGTTTAGTGGACAAAACCGATCGACTACAGCCGCCTTTTTAAACCTTCGCAGAATAAGTCAACTAAAGAGGAATCCGGTATAAAGGTCTTAAGGACTTTCGTAGGAAAACACTTCAGCTTAAACTGAACGTTGGTATGATACCTAACCGGAGTATCGTTTTAACGTATTTTGGGAACGTATCATAGAAAAGTTCGCTCGTCGCACGCTTGGGGTTGGCTATGGCTCGTTACACCTGTCTGATCACGGTTGGAATCTCTTCTGCTAATCTCCAACCCATTCTGAATGAGACGCTTAAGTCTTGCAGTATGGATATCATTTATGACACTGGAGATTATATTATGGCGCGAGAGACTCCAGGACGAGTGTCGTTTCCAAAGCTGGTGACGGTGGAAGTTTTCGTTGATAAAACGATCGCTAGTGAGGAAGAAGTTCGGATGAATTTTGTGATCAAAAACGAAGAACTTCCGCTTCAAGTCGATAATCACTGTCGCCAAGTCTATACGCAGGTCAGCGACGCTATTAGCCAAAATAAGCATTGGCGCTTGATCGAAACGGTTGGGGGCTAGGGTGCGATCGCATTAGCTACTCGTCTAAGCTATCCATCTCGGCGGTGCCCGGATTGATTAAGGTGATATCAAATTCATCGGGAGGCACCGTTGCGTAGGCATCTCGTCTGAGGAGATGATAGATCACTCGCACTTGAGGACCAAAAATCACCTCATCTCGATCGCACAAATCATGGGATCGTAGCCGCCGACCATTAATCAAAAGTCCGTTAGCGCTGGGTTTACCATTTTTATCACCATCTTTGATGTGATAGGAACACGTGCCATCGGGGTTGACTCGCTGCTCGATCGTGGCGTGATAGCGAGAAACAAACTGAGAGATCAGCCGAATATCACACTCGGCATCTCTGCCGATCGAGTAGCGAGCCTCTTCAAGCCGTTCTTCCCGCTCTCCGGTATCATCTTTCACAATCAGAAAATGGCTTTGGTAGGGATCGAAAGGCATTGCAGGTTTAGGGGAGACTGGGACTAATCAAACTCGATCGAAGGGAGTAAAATTATATACCGCTATGCAGCTCTAAGGAGACCGCTATTTGGCTAACCTTCTGCCTCAATCTTCTGGGTCACCAATCATATTAGGGCTGATTAGGGTGATATCAAACTCATCAGGCGGAATGGTTAAGACTGCATCACGCCTCAATAGATAATAAATTGCCCGCACTTGAGGACCAAATACCACTTCATCTTCATTTCTTAGATCATGAGTTTGCAGCTTTCGCCCATTGATCAGCAAGCCGTTAGCGCTGGGCTTGCCTTTGAGGTTACCATCTACAATTCGATAATAATAGGTGCCATCTTCATTAGGCAACTGAAGTAAGGTGGCATGACGACGAGACACAAACTGAGACACTAACCGGATATCGCACTTTGGGTCTCGCCCGATCGAATAAACGGGTGAGTCAAGGATAAATTCTCGTCGTCCCTTATCGTCTTCGATGATTAAGAGATGATTTTGATGCGGTTCTGAAGGCATGAAACGTCGGAAGGGTTGGCGAGTGAGAATCAGTGACTTGCAAGCTATCTAGCTAAATGACCTGACAGGCTTGAAGGGGACTCAGTGCTAACAAGATTCAAAAGCTTTTACGACCGTTGAAAAGACCTCTGAGTTCATTAGAACACAGCCCTGATACGCTTCATAACCCCTGATAACATCAAGTTACTAGAGAGTGGCTAGTCGTGACATAAGCGTTAAACACGAGGCGTAGAAAACGCCCGACGTAATAGAAGCGAATTGGTCACTACGCTGACGGAGCTAAAAGCCATTAAAGCACCTGCGGCAGCAGGACTGAGCAAAATCCCAAATTTTGGCAACAGGATGCCTGCGGCGATCGGAATTCCCAGCAGATTATAAACAAATGCCCAAAACAAGTT
>JBBRMC010000529.1:0-3369 GCA_038231055.1 Leptolyngbyales cyanobacterium | reverse complement strand
CATCGACGGACTCAACGAAGTCACCGCCGACACCCGCGCCAAAATCACCCAATTTGTCGAAAGCTACTTCAAAGGCAACATCATCATGACCACTCAACCCCTAGAGTGGCTGCCCCCTTCCACCGCCAAAATCTATCAACTCCAACCACTCCGCAGCGATCAGATTCAAGACTTCTTGCTGTCGAGAGGAACGATCGTGGCTCCCGACTGGGTAGACAAATATACTCACGCCTGCTGCACTTATCTCAATGAAGTGTTAGACAATCAACAATCTCCCGAAGAACTCGCCGCCATTCAGCGCACCCTGTCTAACCCAATGGATCTCACCGTCGTCGCCCAAATGATTGCATTGGGCAAACAACCCAATCTGCTGCAACTGCAAGAGCAGCAATATAACCTGATGGCGGCAGACTATCAGCAGCACTGGAACCAAGACTTTCCCCTCAAAAAATTCTCCGAAGCCGTCTACCAACTCCGCCTCAACGACGAAAAAGCCCTATCTGCCAACGAGTTTTATCAAGAACTGGTCAGCATGGAAGACGAAAAATACAAAATGGTCGTCAGTCGCCAATGGAAAGATGCCAAAGGCGAAGCGCAGCACGAATGGTATTTTCGCCATGACAAAATCATGGAATTCTTCATTGTGCAAACCTTCCTCGGTGACAGTGCCGAAGCACAAAACCGCCTGCTCGATCACATGGGCGATCCACGCTTTCGAGGCGTTTACTTCCTTCTCGCCACCCTGCTTCCCCTCAACGATGCCAAAGACCTCCGCGAACGGCTAATTCAATATGCCGCAGACACCAAAGATCACACCGTCAGCGATACGTTTGTGCAGCTATTGCGAACCCGATAACCAACGACAGCGATCGTGCTTGCTCTATCACATTTGAATAGATAGCGTGGTTTCTCCCGGTTGAATTAATTGCCGTTTTGAAGCGTTGAGAAACTCGATGCTGACAGGTTCTCCGGCTTCGTCGTAGCTGACAATTACACCACCCGGCTCAGAGATGGCATTGACTCGGGGCGTTTCTCGCAAAATCAAGATTAAAATGTCAGCATCAGTACTATAGTGCATTCTCATATTCATTCCTGCCAGTAGCGTTTGACTTGATTTGTCCAGTAGACGGTAAGGATACGCTTAGTTGAACCAATTCTGACATAGGGAACCCGTAGTAAGCCATTTCCCCTCCTTGATTGTGCAACAAGAACGCCTTCGTCATCATGAATAATCTGTTCTGGGCTGGTCACTGCTTCGACCTCTTGCCGAGTGATGTCAAGTCGCTGTTCCCATTGCTGTTGTCGTTCTTCTGCGTGTTGTGTCCATACAAGTTCTAGTTCCATATTGATCGCAAAGGATTGCATTCGAGAGTACAACGAGCGCTCTCTAAATGAGAAGTTTTGCGTTCTCAATATGATTGTGCTTCACAACTCAAGTCGCATTCAACGCGATGAACTCTAATCGCTGGGCGTTGCCGTTGTCGATAAACGTCTGTTCACCCACGCCGACTAATTCGACAATGACTTCTCGATCGCCCACATTCCACTCACCCTGACGCGCATCCACTTCGACGATCACTTCTGTCGCCACTTCTCTAACTCGATACGTTGTGGTTGCCCAAACTCCCGATCGAAACTCAAAACTCTCCCCATCATCTTCATACAAAGTGAAGTCTCCATTGCCTGCCCAAACTTTGAGACGAAGCGGCTCGATCGGGCGTTCTCCAACAAACTGCATCACGGGCTGCATTGGAATGATTGAGCCAGCTTTGACATAGAGCGGCATCCGTTCGAGAGGGGCATGGGCGAGAATCGTAGTGTTGCCCTGATAGCGATCGCCACTCCACCAGTCAACCCAAACACCTTCGGGGAGATAAACCGCTCGATATTTCACCCCCGGACGGTAGATCGGAGCCGCCATCAGCGACGCACCCAACATAACCTGATCGTGCAAGGCATAGGTTCTAGAGTCGTTGGGATAGTCATACAACAATGGACGCAAAATGGCTTCGCCTGTGGTGGCAGCCTTCCAGAACCATGTGTAGAGATAGGGCAGCAGTTGATAGCGGAGATTGATGTAGTCTCGGCAGATAGATTCGACGCGATCGCCAAACATCCACGGCTCGTGGGGGGTTGACTTCAATGCAGAATGAGCGCGCATAAACGGATACAGCATTCCTACCTGCATCCATCGAGCAAATAACTCTGGTGTTGCATTGCCAGCAAATCCGCCAATGTCTGCCCCGACAAAGGCGACCCCCGACAAGCTTGTATTGCAGAGCATCGGTAGCGACATTTCTAAATGCTCCCACAGCGATTGGTTGTCGCCCATCCACACCGACGACCAACGCTGAATTCCGGCAAAGCCCGATCGCGTCAACACAAACGATCGCTGATCGGGTCGCAGTCGCTCTAAGCCCTGATAGGATGCTTGCGCCATTGTGATGCCGTAGAGGTTATGAGTCTCGGCATGAGTGCCACCTTCGATCGGGTCGCCCTGCGGAGCATCCATCGGGAAGAAAATTTTGTTGCCTTCGTCGCCAAACGGTCGCTCATCCAAGGTTGGCTCGTTCATGTCGTTCCAGATGCCTGAGACTCCCGCATCGGTTAAAACTTTTTGGCGATCGCCCCACCACTCCCGCACCTCTGCTTTCAAGAAGTCAGGAAAGACCGATTTATCTGCCCAGACATAGCCATAAACGAGTTTCCCGTCGGCACCCCGGACAAAATACTCATTCTTCAAGCCTTCGTGATAAATCGGATAGTCTCCATCTGGCTCATATTTGACTCCTGGATCAACGATCGGAACCACTTTAAATCCTGCCTGATTCAAATCGCTGATCAACTGAGCCGGATCAGGAAACCGCGTCGGACTCCACGTAAACACGCGATAGCCCTGCATATAATCAATATCCAGATGAATTACATCACAGGGAATCTGGCGATCGCGAAACTCTCTAGCAAGATTTCGCACCACGTCTTCTGATTCATAACTCCAACGACACTGATGATAGCCCAATGCCCATTTTGGCGGCAGGGGCATCCGTCCGGTGAGTTGGGTGTAAGTATTGAGAATATCGGCAGGAGTCGTCCCAGCGAGAATGTAGTAGTCCAATTCAGGACTGTTTGCCTGCATCTGCCACACATCAGATTTCGTGGCTCCTAGATCGAACTGACTCCAAAAGGTCGAGTTGAGAAAAATTCCGTAAACCAAACCCGGACGCAGCGTTAGAAAGAAGGGAATCGCCTGATACATCTCATCGTCGATCGCCGAATAATCTAATGCGTCAACCGTCCAATTAGTCTTGACCTGAAAGCGTTTATCAAGCAGTCCCGATCGTTCTCCAAACCCATAAAAATGGTCATCTG
>JBBRMC010000528.1:0-3384 GCA_038231055.1 Leptolyngbyales cyanobacterium | reverse complement strand
CGATCGAAGCCACTTAAACTAATCTCATAGATAATTTCAAACTCGCTGTCATTAATTGGATGCGGACTGATTTGCACCGATAAGCGATCGCCACAGTGCAAGGGTCGAAAAAAATCAACTTCGGCATGAACAATGGGAACGGCAACGTCAGAATCTCGAAAAAATGATTTCAGATCAAATCCTGCTGTGATTAAAACATCTTCATAAGCTTCATGGCAGATCTTTAAGACATTGGCAAAATAAACAACGCCAGCCGCATCAGTATCTTCAAAGCGCACCGTTCGTTGATAGGTCATAAATCAGATTGCTCAAACAGGGCTAAATCAGCCGTGAGAAAATCAATAAACTGACGGGCTGTTCTGCCCGATCGTCCGTTGTGTCGGGTTGCCCATTGCAAGGCGCGATACTCCAAATCCTCTGGCTCTAATGGGATTTTCGCCTGCTGGGCGAGATGATGAATCATTTTGAGATAAGTCGCTTGATCCGCAGGTTCAAAGGTCAGCGTTAAGCCGAAGCGATCGCTAAACGATAATTTTTCCTGCACCGTATCCCAGTTGTGAATTTCGTCAGCATCTTTGGGTCGAGGACGATCGTCAAAAAACTCACGTACTAAATGCCGTCGGTTTGAGGTTGCATACACTACAACATTTCGAGGACGGGCTGTGAGATTGCCTTCCAGCACGACTTTCAGTGCTTTATACGCATCGTCATCTTCCTCAAATGAGAGGTCGTCTACAAAGATGATGAATTTTTGAGGTAAGTTCCGCAACGGCTCCACGATCGCGGGCAAGTCTTTGAGTTCAGATTTGCCGACTTCGATTAGACGAAGCTGGCGATCGTAATATTGCCGCAGCATCGATTTGACGAGGGAGGATTTCCCCGATCCCCGACTGCCATAAAGCAAGATATGCAGCGCGGGATTTCCTGAAAGCAAAAACTCTGTATTTTTGAGCAGCATCTCACGCTGAGTCTCATAGCCAATCAGATCTGATGCCTGATGCAAATCGGGATGAGCGATCGCCACCAGTTGCCCACGTTCCCACCGAAATGCTTGATATCGTGCGAAGATGCCTGTCCCAAATTCGCGATAGTAGGCAGCTAACTCGTCTACCGCTTCCGCCCAATCTGGCATCGTTCTGAAATTAGTTTTGAGTAGTGAAGGGGTCTGTTCGGAAGATAACTGATCTGACCACGCCGTTAATTTTTCAGCAGAAGTCTGTTGACTAACCCACTCACAAATCTGCTCACTCCCACACAAATATAAACGTTGCAAGATTTGTAAGTCCCGCTTGACTGCATTAAGCAAAGCGCGAGGGGGATCGCCAGAAGTTTGACGTGAAAAAGGATTCTCTGCGGTTAAGAGCCGATCGAGCAAATAGTCTTGCCATCCCTGATTGCGTTCAGCCAACGCCGAAAACCATGCCCCATAAGCCTGAAGCGAGGTCGAACTGTCTGTGTGGATGAGCGACTGCAACAACTCTAAAAAAGCTTGTCCCACTCGATCGCTCAATATCTCTCGATAAATCAGTAACGAGAGAAGGTTCTGATAAAGCGCCTGAATCGAGGTGACTTGAGTATTCATGCTCTAAAGGCTCAACCACGACAACACGACTTTAGGCGCAGGTAAAATGATCAGCAGCACCAGAGCTAGAGCCAAAAGCCCAACCATATCCCGTGAGTTGTCTAACTCAGTGACATCGTTGAGCGCAGGCTCATCAGTGGCAGGAAGCAGCAACAACAAAATTGCCCACAGCAGCAAATGCTGTTGAACAAACGCGAGAATCAGCAGCAGCAGTCGAGAAACTTGCCCGATCACCGCCCCTGTGCGTTGCCCAAACATAGCGTGAACCATGCGTCCGCCATCTAGCTGTCCGACTGGCATGAGATTAAATGCACTAAACAGCAATCCAATCCATCCCGCTACGGCGATCGGATGTAGATTAATTGCTTTTTGAGCCACTAATCCGTTTCCTAGCGCTAACTTTCCTAACGCTGCCAGCACCAGAGAATATTTAGGATTCAGTGCTTCAAAGCTGAGTAACCCGGCTCCTGGTTTTTGCGGGAGAGCCACCACGGTTGAATGACTCAAACCCCAATAGAGGAGAGGGATCGCGATCGCGAATCCTGCTAATGCGCCAATCACTCCTACATCAAACAGCGCCTTGCGATGAGGAATCGGCGATCGGATCTGAATAAATGATCCCACCGTCCCTAAAGGCAACAGAGGTAGGGGAATCACTGGAATAAAGTAAGGCAACGTTGCCGCGATGTGATAGCGGCGAGTCGTCCAATAATAGCCCAACGATCGCACAGCAAAAAATCCCATGATTGCTAGCGCATAAGGCAACCCTTGCACTAATACTGATGGGTCTAACGTGGCTTGTTTCTTTGCAATCTCAAGTCCTGCCAGCATGGTGGTCATCAACGTCGTCGCCGCTAACCCCAGAGCAACACCCGGACGAGTCAGCCGTCGATCGTGTCTTGCCTCTAGGTTGGCTTGAGGGTTAGGCACCAGCGCAAAGAAAGGTTTTTCATTCACCCCTTCTTGAAACACGACATAGAAGCGATCGCCAAACTCTTTCTTAATATTTTCTTGGATCGTCTTATAAGCAACGTCTGGGGTCGTTCGTAGCTGTCCTCGACAGATCACCGCTTGCGGACGATAGTCAATCGTTTGTAAATAATAGACCGACCAGGGAAAACACCCTTGTAAACTTACCTCCTCTGCTTTGTCGATCGGGCGCGAAAGGGAGCTATCAAGGGTCTTCTCAGGAGCCGAAGATGGCACTTGAGGGGTGGCAGTGTCGATCGCAGACGTTGGCGTAATTCGTCCTTTTTGGATCAGGTAGAGGTAAAGTGCTAAACAACCCACAAACAGCAAAATGACTAGCTCTAGAGGCATTCGTCGCTGAGTTCCAAATGCCAGTGCCCAAGCGGTGAGCAAAAAGGCAGGCATCATAGCAACCAGCCATAATGCCCAAACCGGGGTGCGAGTGATCCCAGTCACCCGTTGCACGATAAAGTATGTAATCAGTCCTAATACGAGTAGCCAAATCATGCGCTGAATTTTACGGAATTTAGATGCAGTGGACTTAGAAGCGCCGCCGCACAGCCTCACTTGGCAGTTGATAAATAACTAGACGGGATTTCAACCATAGCACTCAACCCGTTAGCATCGTCTTTCTAGATGGGTGAGTCAATCGATCCATCAACCTCCCTGAAGCTCAACATTTTTGCCTTGGCTGCGGCATCCTCAACAATTTGGGACGATCGACCAGAGCAAACTACTTGCTATCAGCATTGTCCGCCCCCCTGTAGAAGTCTTTAACCACCGTGTCTTCAGAACAATCTGCGTCTTCTCCTCTTCAGGCGAGTTCTTCAAGT